>NZ_WBKP01000001.1:0-21961 GCF_009602465.1 Cumulibacter manganitolerans
CATGCGCGGCGCCCCGGGCAGTTGGCGCGGCGGCGCCGGCGTCACGGCCGGGCCGCTCGGCGGCGGCGTCGGCATCCCGCCCGCCCGCACGGCCTTCATCGCGGCGACGAACCCCGCACCGTCCTGGTAGCGGGCGTCGGGGTTCTTGCGAAGCGTCAGCTCGATGAGCGCGCGGGTCGGGGCCGGTACGTCGGCCGGCAGCGGCCGCGGCATCTCACGGATTTGCGCGAGCGCGATCGCGACCGAGTTGTCGCCGTCGAACGGCCGTACGCCGGCGAGGCACTCGTAGCCCACGACGCCGAGCGCGTACACGTCGGACGCCGGTCGCGCTGGATTGCCCTCCGCCTGCTCCGGCGCGAGGTACTGCGCCGTCCCGACCACCGTGCCCTGGTCGGTGAGCGCCACCGCGTTGGCCGCTCGCGCGATGCCAAAGTCGGTGATCTTCAGGACGCCGTCCGGCCGGATGATCAGGTTGCCGGGCTTGATGTCCCGGTGGACCATGCCCTCGCGGTGCGCCGCGGCCAGCCCCAGCGCCGTCTGCTCGAGGTAGTCGAGGGTGCGCGACGGGGACAGCCGGCGCTCCGCGGCCAGGATGTCGACCAGCGGCTTGCCCTCGACGAGCTCCATGACCAGGTAGCACAGCCGCTCGGAGTCGTGCACCTGCTCGCCGTAGTCGTACACGCTGGCGATGTTCGGGTGCGACAGCGACGCGGTGTTGCGGGCCTCGGCGCGGAACCGGGCCAGGAACGTCTCGTCGCCGGTGAACTCGCTGCGCAGGATCTTCGCCGCGACGACGCGGTGCAAGGTGGTGTCCTCGGCGCGCCACACCTGTCCCATGCCGCCGGTCGCGATCGGGCTCAGCAGCTGGTAGCGGTCGCCCAGGCGGATGCCGGGCTTGATGCTCATCAGCCACCGCCCTTCAGGCTGCTCAGGTAGGCCTTGATGACGTCGGCCGCGATCGGGGCCGACATCTCGCCGCCGGTGCCGCCACCGTTCTTGATGAACACCGCTACCGCGATCTTAGGGTCATCGGCGGGAGCGAAGCCGGTGAACCAGGTGTGGTCGTTGACGCCCTCGGCGACCTGCGCGGTGCCGGTCTTGCCCGCGACGTCCACGCCCGGGACCTGGGCCTTCTTGCCCGAACCCTTCTGTACCACGCTGAGCATCATCGTCTTGATCTCGTCCGAGATTTCCTTGGAGACGGCCCGCGGACCGAACTGCTCCGGCGCCGTCTTGTCGAGCACCGACAGGTCGGGGGCCTGCGTCTCGGCGACCAGGTACGGCTTCATCAGCTGCCCGTCGTTGGCGATGCAGGCCGCCAGCATCGCGCCCTGCATCACCGTGAAGCGCACGTCCCGCTGCCCGATCGCGGTCTGCGCGAGCGCCGCGTTGTCGATGATGTCGCCGAGCTTGCTGCCGGAGACGCGCAACGGCATCTCCCAGGCCTCGTCGGTGACGCCGAACTTCTCGGCCATCGACCGGATCTTGTCCTCGCCGAGCTTGTCCACGGCCAGCTGGGCGAACGTTGTGTTGCACGAGATCGTGAACGAGTGCAGCAGCGTGTCGGTGCCGCTCGAGGTGCACGATTCGCCGTTGTAGTTCTTCAGCGTGGTCTGCGTGCCCGGGAGCTTGTACGCGTCCGGCGCGGGGAGCTGGTCGTCCGGCTTCACGCCGTTCTCGAGCGCCGCCGCGGTGTCGATGATCTTGAAGATCGAGCCCGGCGGGTAGTTCTCGGCGATCGCCTGGTTGCTGCGCGGATCCGTCGGCTGGTCGGACAGCGACTGCGCGTAGTCGCGGATCTCCGACGGCTTGTGCGTCGACAGCTTGGCCGGGTCGTACGACGGCGTGCTCGCCAGCGCCAGGATGGCCCCGGTCTTCGGGTCGATGGCCACCACGCCGCCGACCGCCGGCGCGCCTCCCACGGTCACCTCCGACAGCGCCTTGAACGCCGCCTCCTGGGCCGCCGGGTTGATCGTCAGCACGACGTTCCCGCCCTTGGGGTCGCGCCCCGAGAACAGGTCGGAGATGTTGTTGCCGACGAGCCGGTCGTCGGTCCCGGCGAGCACCTCGTTCTCGTACTTCTCGACCCCCGACGTGCCGTACACGATCGAGTAGTAGCCGCTGACCGCGGCGTACGCCGGCCCGCCGGGGTAGGTGCGTAGATACTTCAGCTTGTCGCTGGTCGGCTCGGACACCGCGATCGGGTTGCCGGCGACGACGATCGAGCCACGCTGGTTCTGGTACTCGTTCAGCAGCACCCGGGTGTTGCCCGGGTCCTTCTGCAGCGACTCGCTGCGGACCACCTGCAGGTAGTTGAAGTTGATGAACAGCGCCGCGAACAGGATCACGGTGAACAGCGCGAGCTTGCGGACGGGCTTCTTCATCGCTCGTCCTCCGGTCGCCGGGGCCGCTGGTCGAGCCAGTTGCCGGGGGTCATCGGGAGGTCGTCGTGGCCATTATGTGCGCGGTCGGTGGCTCGGTTGGCGGCGCCGGAGCGGCCCTCCGCTCGGCCCCCATCCGCACCCGACCCGCGCGTTCCCACGTCGGCCTCCTTCGCCTGTCGGGTGCTCCCGCCAGACCCATCCAGCCTCGCTCCGGGCCGCTCCGCCGCCGCCTCGTCTCGGGTGTCGGTTCCGGGGCGCTCCGCCGCCGCCTCGTCTCGGGCGTCCGCTCCGGGCCGCTCGGTCGCCGCCTCGTCTCGGGTGTCGGTTCCGGGCCGCTCCGACGCCGGCTTCTGGCCGTCTGCGGCGGCGCGTTCGGCGGCGTGCTGGGTGGCGGCGTCGGTGATGGCGGTGGCCTCGTCGATGACCGCCTGCGGCGCGGACCGCGCGTTGGCGGCGCCGATCGCCGCGGCGCGGGCGCCGAGCTCGTCGGAAGGGTCGCCGGCGAACGCGTCCAGGTGACGTTTCGCGGCGCGCGCCCGCTGCTGGCGGTGGGTCCCGATCTTGCCGGCGTCCACCTTGGCCAGCTGCATCGTCTGCTCGCTGATCGCCGCCGCGGGCTTGGGGCGTACGGCGGGCCGTCGCGCGGCGTCCGAGATGCGCATCAGCAGGGCGATCAGCGCGAAGTTCGCGATCAGCGACGAGCCGCCGGCCGACAGGAACGGCGTGGTGAGGCCGGTCAGCGGGATCAGGCCGGTGACGCCGCCGACGATGACGAACACCTGCAGCCCGATGGAGAACGCGAGGCCGGCGGCCAGCAGCGTGCCGAAGGAGTCGCGCACCAGCAGCGAGGTGCGGAAGCCGCGCTCGACGATCACGACGTACAGCACCAGCACCGCGCAGATGCCGACCAGGCCGAGCTCCTCGCCGAGCGCCGCGGTGATGAAGTCGGACTTCGGCAGCGGCACCTTCTCGGGGTGCCCGTTGCCCCATCCGGTGCCGAACATGCCGCCGGTGCCGAAGCCGAACATCGCCTGGCGCAGCTGGTACCCGGCGTCGCCGGAGCCGAACGGGTCGAGCCAGGCCGTGACGCGTTGCTGGACGTGCCCGAACAGCTGGTAGGCCAGCGTCGCGCCCCCGAGGAACAGCGCGAGGCCGATGACGACCCACGAGAACTTCTCGGTTGCGATGTACAGCAGCGCCACGAAGATGCCGAAGAACAGCAACGACGAGCCGAGGTCCTTCTCGAACATCAGCACCAGCAGGCTGAAGATCCAGATGACGACGATCGGGCCCAGATCCCGCATCCGCGGGAACTCCAGGCCGAGCACCTTGCGGCTGGCCAGGGACAGCACGTCGCGCTTGGCGACCAGGTAGCCCGCGAAGCTGATCAGCAGGGCCACCTTGGCCAGCTCGCCCGGCTGGAGCGAGAAGCCCGCCACCCGGATCCAGATCTTCGCGCCGTTGATCGTCGGCGCGATCACGCTGGGCAGCACAGCCGGCAGCGCCAGCAGGAGCAGACCGGCGAAGCCGAGGGTGAAGGTGAACCGGCCCAGCGTGCGGTGGTCGCGGTACACCGCGAGGACGACGATGAACAGCAGGACGCCGAGGATCATCCAGGCGATCTGCGAGTTGGCGGTGGCGCCGGGATCCGGCAGGCCCTCGCTCTTGGCGTACTCCCGCTCGGTGTGGTCCAGGCGGCGGATCATCACCAGGCCGAGGCCGTTCAGCAGCGCGACCGACGGCAGCAGCACGGGGTCGGCGTACGGCGCGGTGAACCGCACGGCCAGGTGTGCTACACCCCAGACGCCCATGAAGCCGAGGGCGTAGTACAGCAGCTGGGAGTCGATCGAGTCGCTCTGCGCGAGGTCGGCGGCGACCTGCGCGGCGATGACGATGACGGTGACGAAGGCGAGCATCGCGAGCTCGGCACCGCGGCGCTTGGGCAGCTCGGGTGCCGGCGGCGCGATCCGGGGGGAAGCGGTGGCGGCCGTCATGCTCAGGGCCTCGGCCGGCAGTTGTCGGGCTGTGCCGCGGCGCTGCTGGAGGCGGCCGGTGATCCGTCGGTCGGGGCACTGGTCGCCCCCGGGGCCGCGGAGCCCGGCGACGTCGCGCCGTCGGTGGTGGGCGCCGAGCCGTCGGTGGTCGGCGTGGCGGGCGCACCGGGCGGCGGTGTGCTCGACGGCGCCGGATCCTCGGGGCAGTACGGCAGCAAGCGGTCCTTGAGCCGACCGACGATCTCCCGCGCCTTGGCCAGGGACCCGGCCTCGACGCCGTTCTTGACGTCCACGCGGGTGGCCTGCTCCAGGTCGGTGAGCTTGTACTCGCTGCGCTCGGCGAGCGAGTAGAGCTTCACCGGCCCGATGGCGGTGTTGACGCCGTTGTAGATCACCACGTCGTTGCCGTCGACGCCGACGAAGTACCGGGAGCCGACGTACGCGTTGGCCGCGATGCCGCCGGCCACGAGGAGCAGGACGGCGGCCAGCAGCACCCACCAGCGCTTCTTGCGGCGCGACGGCTCGGGCGCGCCGGCGTGCGTCGCGCTCACGTCCTCCTCGACCGGCTCGTCCCGCTTGCCGAGAAGCGCCGCGCGGGCGGCCGGGCTGTCGGCGCGAGCTTCCCGCTGGCCCCGGTTGCCGCCGGCCGCGCCGTCGACGACGGGCTCGCCGTCCACCGAGTCGGTGGCATCGTCGTCGAGCAGGTCCGCGACGATGACGGTGATGTTGTCCGGACCGCCGGCGCGCAGCGCGAAGTCGATCAACGCGTCGGCCGCCTGCGCCGGGGTGGCTGAGGTCCGCAGCACCTTCTCGATGCGCTCGGCCGACACGAAGCTCGAGAGCCCGTCGCTGCACAGCAGGTAGCGGTCACCGGCGCGTCCTTCGCGCATCGACAGGTCGGGATCGACGTCCACGCCGTTGAGCGCCCGCAGGATCACCGACCGCTGCGGATGCACGCTGGCCTCGGCGGAGGTGATGCGGCCCTCGTCGATGAGCGCCTGCACGAAGGTGTCGTCGTGGGTGATCTGGTGGAGCACGTCGTCGCGGAACACGTAGGCGCGGCTGTCGCCGACGTGGCAGAGGCCGATGCGCTTGCCGTTGAAGAGCATCGCGGTGAGCGTCGTGCCCATGCCGTCGAGCTCCGGCTGCTCCTCCACCATCTCGCGCAGGTGCTGGTTGCCGGAGTCGACGCCGTCGCGCAGCGCCTCCAGCATGTCGCCGCCGGGGTCGTCCTCGTCGAGGTACTCGATGGCCGCGATCACGACCTTGCTCGCGATCTCGCCGCCGACGTGACCGCCCATTCCGTCGGCGACGGCGAGCAACCGGGGGCCGGCGAACACGGAGTCCTGGTTGTTGGTGCGCACCAGGCCCCGATCGGACCGGGCGGCGTACCGCAGGTACATCGTCATGCGCGCAGCTCGAGGACGGTCTTGCCGATGCGGATGGGGACGCCGAGCGGTACGTGCAGGGGAGAGGAGACGCGCTGCCGGTCGAGGTACGTGCCGTTGGTCGACCCCAGGTCCTCCACCAGCCACTCACCGTCGCTGCGCCTGGTCAGCCGCGCGTGACGGGAGCTCGCGAAGTCGTCGGTGAGCACCAGGGTGGAGTCGTCTGCGCGGCCGATGAGGATCGGGGTGCTGCCGAGGTTGATGCGGGTGCCGACGAGCGACCCGGCCGTCACCACCAGCTGCTGCGGGAGGTGGCGGCGCGGCATGCCGGGCTGCGGCCGGGCGGCCACGGACCTGGCGGGGTTGCGAGGCGGGGCCTGCGCGATCGAGCGCGGCCGCGCGCCGGACAGATCGGCGCGGATCAGCCGGAAGATGAAGTACAGGAACAGCCACAGCAGGGCGAGGAACCCGAAACGCATGATCTGGATGATGATGGCCGGGGTCACCGTGGCCCCTCCGGCTCGTAGCGGTAGACGAGAACGCTGCGTCCCACGCGGATCACGTCGCCGTGCCGCAGGGCGGCCCGGTCGACCCGGTTGCCGTTGACCATCGTCCCGTTGGTCGAGTTCAGGTCGGTGAGCGTCGCGAGTACGCCGTTGGTCACGATCTCCGCG
Source organism: Cumulibacter manganitolerans (assembly GCF_009602465.1). Lineage (NCBI taxonomy): Bacteria > Bacillati > Actinomycetota > Actinomycetes > Geodermatophilales > Geodermatophilaceae > Cumulibacter > Cumulibacter manganitolerans. The sequence continues at coordinate 6,441 of NZ_WBKP01000001.1, forward strand.
TGCTCGCGGGAGATGCCGTTGTCGGTGATGCGGATGTCGGCGGTCGAGCCGCGCCCGATCACGTTGCGCCCGTCGCGGAGCGGCAGCCGGTCGCGGGTCGCGTCGACGACGACGAGGTGGCGGTACGCCGGCCGCGCCGGCGCCCGGCGCTGAGCCGGTGGCGGCACCGCCCCGGCGGCCGCGCGAGGCGCGGGGGGCGGAACGGACGGGAAGTGCTGGGTGCTGCGCAGCCTCGCCTGCGGGGCGCGGGCGGCGAGCTCGTCCTGGTAATGCCGCAGCGGCACGCTGGGCTCGGCGTCGTCGACCCCCGACTCGATCTCGAACACGCCGGTACGCAGCTCGTCGTCCCGCGCGAAGGAGACCTTCACCGCGCCGTACGTCGAGTAGCCCTCGTTGGTGAAGTGCTCGCGGCAGATGTCGGCGAGGCTGCGGGTGAGCTGCTTCTCCCACTCCATGAGGTGGGCGTAGTCGGTCTCGCCGAGCCGCACGGTGTAGCGGTTCGGTACGAGCGTGCGGCCCTTCGCGACTTCCGTGGCGTTGTCGTCGGCGTCCTGCTGCAGCGCTCGCGCGATCTCCGCGGGATGGACCTTGCCCTTGAACATGCGGGCGAACGCACTGCCGACCCCGTGCTCGAGCTTGCGCTCGAGACGCGAGAAGACTCCCATCGGGTGGGTCCTCCTTCGACGTCGCGGGTGGCCGGGGCTCGGGCACAGTACGCCAGCCATCGTATCCGGGTGAGCGTCATAACCTAGGCCGCCAGGCGTAGCAGTGCCGTAACGAAGCGGGATGCCGGTGCGCAGGCGCACACGCGGGTCAGTGCTTCAGCGTGAGATTCGGCGGCGTCCCGTAGGTGTCGCGGTAGAGCGCGGCGAACCGGCCGGGGTTCAGGAATCCCCACCTGGCGGCTATCGCCGCGACGGTGTGCCCGGCGCCGGGGTCGGCGGCCTGCAGGTCGCGGTGCGCGTGCTCGAGGCGGACGCGTCGCAGGTAGCCCAGCGGGGTCGTCTGGTAGTGCGATCGGAACGCGTACTGCAGCGCTCGCGGGCTGGTCTGTGCGACCGCGGCGAGGTCGGTGAGGCTGATCGGCTCCGCGGCATGGCTCTCGATGTAGGCGACGGCGCGCCGCAGCGCGGCCGGCTTCATCAGCACCGGGCGCGGCTGCTCTTGGTGTGCCAGGGCGCTGTTGGGGAAGGTGTGCAGCGCCGCCACCGCGGCGAGCCGCTGCATCTGGTCGGCCATCAGCGGCGCGGCGAGCGGCGTGTCGGCGTCCGACATGGCGCCGGTGACCAGGTTGAGCACCCCCTTCCAGTAGCGGCGCCGAGCGGCGGAGACCGGCCTGCTGCCCTCGAACCGCAGACAGGCCGCGGGGATGCCGGTGGTCTCCTCGGCCACCTGGCCCAGCAGGCTCATCGGCAGCCGAAGCGTACGGCCGCCGACGTCGATGAGGTCGATGTGAAGCGGCACCCCGATCGGGTAGTACGACAGATCGCCGGCCTTGATGGTCAGCTCCTGCTTGCCGGAGCGCACCCGGAGGTGACCATGGTGCACGGCGAGCGCGAGGAAGTAGTCGAACGGCTCGGTGTCGGCGGCATAGTCGACGGTGGAGCGGATGCGCCCGGTGGCGACCTGGCCGATCTCGGTGACCGAGGCACCGAACTGGGCGCGTTCGCCGATGCGCAGGAACCGCGAACGGTTGTCGACGTACATCTCGCGAATGAACTCGGTGACCTCGCCCTCGTCCTGCGAGAAGAAGGAGCAGCGCTGGACAGGAAGCCGGTCGCCGGCCTGGGCAGTCATGAGGAGCCTCCAGCGAACTCGGTCGGGTCTTCAGACCCGGGACCGTACCGCCGTTCACGGTACGCAGAAAACGTCCCTATTGCGAACCGCTCGACCGACCGGCGGCGTCGATGACTCGTCGCCGGCGCCGGACCATCAGTACCGTGCTTTCGGATGCCCGGCGGCCATCCCCCCGTCCCCCGCGAGGTCGCCGGGCATCCAACATCCCGCGGCGCGTCCGCGCCGGGCGCGGGGTGTGCGAGGCTCGGGGCATGACCAACGCGCCGGTGTACGCCCTCAACCTGTTCGACGTCCGCGACCGCGACGAATACCTCGCCTACTCGCGCCGCTCGGCCGAGGCCGTGGCCCAGCACGGCGGCAAGGTGATCGCGCTGGGCAAGTTCCGCGAGGCGGTGACCGGCGACATCGCGCCCCGCCAGGTGCTCATCCTGGTGGAGTGGGAGTCGAAGGAAGCCTTCGACGGGTACAACAGCGATCCCCGGCTCGAGGACCTGCACCCGCACCGGGAGGCCGGTGGCGGCAACTACGTCTGGCACCTGTACGACAAGCTCGAGGACCTTCGCCCGATCCTGCGGGACGGCGCATAGCCGGCTGCGCCACGTCTTGGGACGGCTGGGCTACGTCTTGGCGCGGCTGGGCTACGTCTTGGTGCGCCGGCTGCCGCCGTGCCAGTCCTCCACCTTGCCGCTCTCGTCCGCGCGCACCCCGAGACCGCGCAGCTGCGGCCGTTCGCGCAGGCTGCGCTTGAGCTCGGCGAACCCCGGGAAGCGGGCGAGGCCGAGCACGTGCTCCCACAGCTCGACGGCGTCCTGCTCGCTGGGCAGCCGGCTGATCACGGGGCCGAAGAACGCGACCCCGTCGGGCGGGTCGACGTGGATGATCGGCGTCCCGACGTCCTTGCCCGTGAGCGCGAGCGCCTCGTCGGTCTCCGCCCGGAGCGCCGCGTCGAGCGAGTCGTCGTCGAGGGCGTCGGCGAGGGACGGCGGGAGCCCTGCCTCGCTGAGTGCCGGTGCGAGGAACGCCGCGGTGCCGCGCACGTCCAGGCCGTCGGCGCCGGGCTTCGCGGTGATCGGCTCGGAATCGAAGATCCGCTTGCCGAGGGCGGCGTACAGCGGCCCGACGGCCTCGCGACCCGCCGTCGCGCGCGCAGCCGCGGCGACGCGCAGCAGCCGCAGGCCCGCGGTGTGGCCGGCCTCGTACTCCGGCGGGAAGTGGCTGTCGTAGTCCACGCCGGCGTTGATGAGCCGCAACGAGATGAACCGCCAGTCGACGTCGTAGTCGCGCTGCGCCGCGACGGTCCGGACCCACTTGCTGGTCATCCACGCGAACGGGCACACGGGGTCGAAGTAGAAGCTCAGGTTCGCGGTGGCCACGGGCACTCCTGTCATCCAGGGGGCGAGCGCGGCGCTCGACGGCGGACCGAGCGACGGTTCCTGCCGAGGGCCGTGCGTCCGCCCCGCGACTCGGCGGTGAGAACCCGTCCAGTGTGCACCAACCTGCGGCGGCTGCGAGCGGCGTCGCTGGATCAGCGGCCCTCTCACCGACGGGTGAGGTCCGGACGGTTGTGTTGTTACGAGTGCGGGCGATGTCGCCCCGAGTCGTAACAACACAACGGGCCGGCGAGCCGGCGCGGCGACCCGCGAGGGGGCGGGAGCGGCCGGTCGCCTGGCGCCGGCCTGGCCGCCGTGACCGCATCCCGACAGAATGGCCCCATGGGAATGCCGGAGACCTACCGCGAGCAGCTGGCCGAAATAGTGGAGCCGACCGAGCGACCTCTGGTGCTCGAGTCCGTGTCATACGTGCAGGGAGCCGAGGACGTCGGGCAGAGGTTGGCCAAGGATCGGCTCGGCCGGCTGCTCACCGGCACGCCGGACGCGCATCAGATGCACACGACCGACCGCCTGCTCGCCGGTACGTCGCTCACCGGCGCCCCCGGCACGCTCGCTCACACGCTGCGCGACGCGCTCACGGACCGCGGCTCATCGTTCCTCCTGCTCACCGACCGACGCCTCCTGCTCGTCGGCGGCCAGCTGCGGCCGGAGCGCATCCTTTGGCATGTCGACCGCTCGCGGGTGCGTCGCTGCGCCCGGGCCCCGCGCATGATCCAACGCGCCCGGGTCGAAGTCGCCTTCGACGACGGATCGCAGATCGTGCTCGTCGTCGGACTGTTCCTTCGCGGCGCCCCCGCGCGGCGGGTGTGCCAGGCGTTCGCAGGCTGAGCAACCAGCGTCCGCGCGGTGAGCTTCTGACGAACCTGAGAGGACGCTGATAACGGTTGCCCGTCGACTACTTGACTTGAATGTCACGTAACCGGTGTGCTTTGTGAATCAGGTCACTCGACCTGCACATCACGTTGAAAGCAGGTGCCATGTCGACAGCAACTCTTGATTCCGAAACAAGAGCGCCGTCACGGTCAGGGTTGCTGAACCGGCAGCTCGAGCACTACCCGCCGAACGGCCGACGTTACCTATATCTAGCAGTCACGGTGCTCGCCACCGTCATCCTGTACTACGAGCTCTACATCCCCGGCGCCGTCGCGACCAACATCATCACGTCGTTCGGGATGACCTTCAACCAGTTCATCTGGGTCTCCGTGATCGGCAACCTGGTCGGGGCGTTCGCCTCACTCGTCGCCGGCCTCGCCGACCGGTGGGGGCGCGCCAACCTGGTGGTCGGCGGTCTCATCGTGACCGGGCTCTTGACCGCGCTCGCGCTGCCCAACGCGAAGTCGGCCACGACGTACACCGTGTGGTTCGCGATCCTCAGCCTGGTCGAAGGCATGATCCTGGTGGCCACCCCCGCGTTGATCCGCGACTTCTCCCCGCAGGTGGGTCGCGGTACGGCGATGGGGTTCTGGACGCTCGGTCCCGTGCTCGGCAGCCTGGTGGTCACCTCCGTGTCGAGCGCGACGCTGCCCAGCCACCCGGACTGGCGCTTCCAGTTCTACCTCTGCGGCATCATCGGCCTCGTCGTCGCCGTCCTCGCCTTCTTCACGCTCCGGGAGCTCTCGCCGCGGCTGCGCGATCAGTTGATGGTCTCCATGCGCGACAAGGTGCTGATCGAGGCGCGGGCGAAGAACATCGACCTGGAGGCCGCGAGCAAGAACCACTGGCGCCAGATGCTCACGCCGTCGGTCGTGGGACCGGCGTTCGCGATCAGCATCTTCCTGCTCTTCTACTACATCGCCGTCGGCTTCTTCGTCGTGTACTTCGCGACGTTGTTCGGCATGACTCCTGCCGAGGCCAACAAGCTCGCGAACTTCTACTGGATCTTCAACGCGGTGTCCCTCGTCGTGACCGGCTTCCTCACCGACAAGCTCGGCGTCCGCAAGCCGTTCATGGTGTTCGGCACGCTCGTCTCGCTGATCGGTACCGCGATCTGGGCGACGCGGGCGACGCACCCGGAGACCAGCCACACGACGTTCGCCATCCTGATGGTCGTCATCAGCGTCGGCGGCGGCATCGCCTACACCGCCTGGATGACGGCGTTCACCGAGACCGTCGAGGAGCGCAACCCGGCCGCCACCGCGACCGGCCTCGCCGTGTGGGGATGGACGATCCGCATCGTCGTCACGCTGTCGCTGATCGTCTTCGGCCTGGTGCTGCCGGCGACCAAGGTTCTCGTGGAGCAGGGCGCGCAGGTCGGGGAGATCGCGACCCAGTACAGCAAGCAGCTGGCGATCGCGGGCGCCCTGTCGGATCAGACGAAGAAGGACCTCACGGCCAATCCCGCCGACCCTGCCGCGGGCAAGGCGGCCGTCGAGGAGCTGATCAAGGCCAAGGTGGCCAAGACGCCCGACGAGGCTGTTGCCGACCTGAAGTTCCTGGGCGAGAACCCGATCCCGCCCAAGGACGTCGAGTACCTCACCAAGCACGGCCCCGAGGTGCAGAAGGCGGCGGCGGACAGCCCGGGCCAGTGGCAGACCTGGTGGTGGGTCACCTTCGCCGGCCAGCTGCTGTTCCTGCCGTTCATCTTCCTGCTCAGGGGTCGGTGGAGCCCGAAGAAGGCGCGGCAGGACGCCGAGGCGCACGAGCGTCTGGTGGCCGAGGAGATGGCCCGGCTCGATGGCCGGACGCCGGCGACGGACGCCGTCTAGCGCACAGCTGAGCACCCAAAGCGGGCTTCGGCGCGCAAGGCGGGGAGACTTCCCCGCTGCGCGCACCGAAGCCCGCTTTCCGTTGCCTGGCTACAGTGGGGATCAGAGGTCCCCACGCTCCCGCGGAAAGGAACTGACATGGCGATCGCCACCATCAATCCGGCCACCGGCCAGACGGTCAAGACGTTCGATCCGATGACCGAAGCCGAGGTCGACGCGGCGCTCGAGCGCGCCGCCACCTGCTTCTCCTCCTACCGCACCACGAGCCTGGAGCAGCGGGCGCAGTGGCTGCGCGCCGCGGCCGACCTGCTCGAGGCCGAGGCGGACGACGTCGCCGCGATGATGACCCAGGAGATGGGCAAGACGCTGGCGGCGGCCAAGGCGGAGGCGCTCAAGTGCGCCAAGGGGTTCCGGTACTACGCCGAGCACAGCGCCGCGATGCTCGCCGACGAGCCCGCCGACGCGGAGGCGGTCGGCGCCAGCAAGGCCTACATGCGCTACCAGCCGATGGGCGTGGTGCTTGCCGTGATGCCGTGGAACTTCCCGCTGTGGCAGACGGTACGGTTCGCCGCCCCGGCGCTGATGGCCGGGAACGTCGGCGTCCTCAAGCACGCCTCGAACGTCCCGCAGTCGGCGCTGTACATCTCCGACGTCCTGGAGCGAGCGGGTTTCCCCAAGGGCTGCTTCCAGACGTTGCTCATCCCGTCGGACGGCGTCGAGGCGATCGTGCGCGACCCGCGGGTGGTCGCCGCGACGCTGACCGGCAGCGAGCCGGCCGGGCGTGCGGTGGCCGCGATCGCGGGCGACGAAGTGAAGCACACGGTGCTCGAGCTCGGCGGTAGCGATCCGTTCATCGTGATGCCCAGCGCGGACATCCCCAAGGCGGTCGAGACCGCGATCACCGCGCGGGTGCAGAACAACGGCCAGTCGTGCATCGCCGCGAAGCGATTCATCATCCACACCGACGTGTACGACGAGTTCGTCGACCGGTTCGTCGACGGCTTCCGCGCGCTCACCGTCGGCGACCCCACGGACGACAAGACGGACGTCGGACCGCTGGCGACCGAGCAGGGCCGCGAGGACCTCGAGAAGCTGGTGGACGGCGCGGTGTCCGCCGGAGCGAAGGTGCTGACCGGCGGCAAGCGGGTCGACGGGGCGGGCTGGTACTACGAGCCGACCGTCATCGCCGACATCAGCAAGGACATGGAGCTCTACTCCGCGGAGGCGTTCGGTCCGGTGGCCTCCGTCTACCGGGCCGCGGACATCGACGAGGCGATCGCCATCGCGAACGACTCGACGTTCGGCCTCGGCGGCAACGCCTGGACGACCGATCCCGCGGAGCAGGACCGCTTCATCGACGAGATCGAGTCGGGGCAGGTCTTCATCAACGGCATGACCACGTCGTTCCCCGAGCTCGGCTTCGGCGGCATCAAGCGGTCCGGCTACGGACGCGAGCTCACCGCGCACGGCATCCGCGAGTTCTGCAACCTCAAGACCGTGTGGATCGCCTGACCACGCGCCTGGATCCCGACCGGTAGTCGCGGTCGCCCCGATCTGCGGCGGACTCCGGTACGGACCCTGCGGCGTGTCGGTACCGAACTACGCCGCAGGTCGCGGAACCAACGCGTGCGACGTCCGACCAATCCGTGCGCGTCCTGGCGTCGAAGGACGACCATGGGGACTATGCACGTGTGGTCGAGGGCGCTCGCCGGAGTCGCAGCCGGCGTTGCCGGCCTGGGAGTCGGCCAGCTGGCCGCGGCGGCCATCGAGCCCGAGTCCGCGCCGGTGCTGGCCGTGGGCGCGAGCGTCGTCGACCTGACCCCGCAGCCGGTCAAGCAGTGGGCGATCGACACGTTCGGCTCGAGCGACAAGGTCTTCCTGCTCACCGTCGTGGGCGTGGTGGCGCTCGTGGCGTTCGTCGTCGCGGGGCTCGTCTCGCGCCGTACGTCGAGGTGGGGCGAGGTGGTCCTGGGAGCTCTCGCGGTCGTCTGCGCGGTCGCCGCGATGACCCGGCCGGTGGCCACCGTCCTGTCGCTGGTCCCGTCTGCGATCACCGGCGTGGTGGCGGTCGTCGTGCTCCGCAAGCTCATCCCGCTCCTCGCCGCTGTCTCCCCACGGTCGTCGAGCGAACGGAGCAGCGAGGCAGAGCGACGTGGAGACGCGACCGATGCCGCCCCCGCCACCCGGCGGCGGTTCCTGCAGCTCGGCGGAGCGGCGCTCGCGGTCGGCGCCGTGACGCTCGCCGCGGGGCAGTGGATCATCGCCACCGCACGTACCGCGGCTCGCGTCGTGCTGCCCAAGGCCGCGCAGCCGCTCCCTCCGCTGCCGGAGGGCGTCCCGATCGACGGCATATCCCCGTTCCGGACGCCGAGCGCCGACTTCTACCGCGTCGACACCGCGCTCACGATCCCCAGCATCGACCCCGGCTCGTGGCGGCTGGAGATCGGCGGGGACGTCGAGCACCCGAAGACGCTGAGCTTCGAGGACCTGCAGAAGTACGAGATCATCGAACGCGACATCACGATGACCTGCGTGTCCAACCCCGTCGGCGGGGAGTACATCGGCTCAGCGCGCTGGCTGGGTGTCCGCGTCAGCGACGTCCTCAAGGACGTCGGCATCAAGGACGGCGTCGACCAGATCTTCAGCGAGGACGTCGACGGGATGACGATCTCCACGCCCGTCCAGGCGCTCACCGACGACCGCGAGGCGATGCTGGCGTTCGGGATGAACGGCGAGCAGCTGCCGCGCGAGCACGGGTTCCCGGTGCGCCTGGTGACCCCGGGTCTGTACGGCTTCGTGGGCTCGACCAAGTGGGTCACGAAGCTGACGGCCACGACGTACGCCGCCAAGCGCGCCTACTGGACCGAACGCGATTGGGTGACCGACGCGCCCGTCCTGACCCAGTCCCGCATCGACACGCCGCAGCCGCTGTCCGCGGTCAACGCCGGTCGTGAGACGCACATCGGCGGCGTCGCGTGGGCGCAGGGCAGAGGGATCAGCAAGGTCGAGGTGCGCATCGACGACGGGCCGTGGCAGCAAGCCACGATGGGCCCGGACGCCGGCATCGACTACTGGCGTCAGTGGTACCTGCCGTGGACGCCGCCGAAAGGCACCCACACGCTCACCGTGCGCGCGACCGATGCCACCGGTCAGGTCCAGACCACCGATCGCGCCGAACCCTTCCCGAGTGGCGCGACCGGTCAGCAGAGCATCGTCGTTACTGCACCCTGAAGCCGATGGATTCCAGATATTCAAGGAATCCACCAATCCGATCCAGTGCCGGGAACGAACCCCATGCGTCCATAACACGGAGTGGCTTCGGCCGCCCAAAGAGAGGTGACGGCATGAGGAAGACTTTCCGCGCAGGCGCCGCAGCGGCCCTGATCGCGTTCCCGCTGATGATGGCCGGCTGCAGCAGCGACACCAACGACCCGGCGACGTCGAGCAGCGGTGGCAGCTCGATGTCCGAGCCGATGAGCGACACCGGCTCGGCCTCGGGCTCGGGCTCGTCCGCGTCGATGTCCGATCCGTCGGCGAGCGCGATGGCGCAGCCGTTCGGGCCCGGATGCGCCGCGGTGCCGAAGGACGGCGCGGGCTCGTTCGACGGCATGGCGAAGGATCCGGTCGCGACCGCGGCCAGCAACAACCCCGCGCTGTCGACGCTGGTGGCGGCGGTGAAGCAGGCGAATCTGGTCGACACGCTCAACAGCGCGAAGGACATCACGGTGTTCGCGCCGACGAACGACGCGTTCGCCGCCGTGCCTAAGCAGACGCTGGATGCCGCGATGGCCGATCCCAGCGGCCTGCTGACCAAGGTGCTGACCAACCACGTCGTGCAGGGCAAGCTCACCCCGGATCAGCTCGCGGGCGAGCACACCACGCTCGGCGGCGGGAAGATCACCGTCACGGGGTCCGGCACCGACTTCATGGTCGGCCAGGCCAAGGTCGTCTGCGGCAACGTGACGACGGCCAATGCGACGGTGTACATCATCGATCAGGTGCTCCTGCCGGCCTAGCCGCCGTGCGATCATCAGGTCAATGACTGACAGCGCGTACGACGACCCGCGGGGCACCGACCGGCGCCCCGACGGGTCCGTCGTCGGCATCGACGGGCGGCCCGCGGTGTCCACGGCAGAGGCAGGGCCGCCGACCGACCCGAACGAGCGCGCTCGCGAGCTGCTGGCGCGTTCGAGCCGGGGGGACGACGCGGCCTTCGCCGAGCTGTACGACCTCGTGTCCGCCCGCGTCTACGGCATGGCACTCCGCGTGGTCCGGGACCCGGCCCAGGCGGAGGAGGTCACGCAGGAGACCTTCGTCGACGTGTGGCGGCAGTCCGCCCGGTACGACGCGAGCCGCGGGTCGGTGATCTCGTGGGTGCTCACGGTCGCGCACCGGCGGGCGGTCGATCGGGTGCGTTCGTCCGAGGCGGCCCGCCAGCGCGACGACGCGTACGACGTGCGGAACCGCGAGCGCGAGCGCGACACGACGGTGGACGCGGTGGAACGGAGCCTGGACCGCGAGCGGGTGACCCAGGCGATGCGCGGGTTGACCGACCTTCAGCGCTCCGCTCTCGAGCTGGCGTACTTCGGCGGCTACACGCACAGCGAGGTTGCCGCCTTGCTCGACCTGCCGCTGGGTACGGCCAAGACCCGTATCCGAGACGGACTGATCAGACTGAGAGATGCATTGGGGGTGGCGCGATGACGGAGAACGACCTTCGCCTCAGTGGCGCCTACGCGACCGATGCGGTCAGCGACGAGGAGCGCGAGGCCTTCGAGCCGCAGCTGGCCGACGATCCGTACCTGCAGGAAGAGACCGACTCGCTGCGCAACGCGGCCCACGAGCTGACCCACATCAGCGCAACGGCGCCGCCGGCGCGGCTGCGCGCCGATGTGCTGGCCGCGATCAAGACCGTCCGGCCACTGCCGCCGGTCGGCCCCGACGTTGCCGGCCAGGCAGAGACGGCGGCCGAGGCGCGGCGGGACGTCGCCGGTGCCGACGCCGGCGTCGCCGAGAAGAGCGCCGAATCCGGTGGGCCGGAGACCGACGAGCTCGGTGCGGCGCGACGTCGTCGTTCGGCGCGGTCGCGCGCGTCTGCCTGGTTGGCGGCCGTGGTGGCCGCCGCGGCCGCGGTGGTGGCCGTGGTCGTGGTGCTCGGGCAACGGGACACCCCTCCGCAGAACACCGCCGCAGCCGTGATCAGTGCGTCAGACGTGACGAGCTTCGGGCATCAGGACGCGGGATGGTCGATGACGCTCTATCTGTCGCCGTCCCAGGACAAGGCCGTGATCGCCAGCGACAACATGCCCGACGCGCCCAAGGGCCGCGACTTCCAGGCGTGGCTGGTCATGCCGGACGGCTCGATGATGGACGCCGGGGTCATGCCGCACACGGGTGGGACCGGGCAGCGTTTCGTGCTGTCGGGAGCCATCACGAAGGCGGCCGGAGTCGCGGTGACCGACGAGCCGGCAGGCGGATCGAAGCAGCCGACGAGCGCGCCGGTGCTGCAGATGCAGCTCTAGGGACGGCCGGCGGGCGCGCAGCGCCGGACGTCGAGGCGCGCGGTCGGCAGCCGCCGCGTCCCCGGCTACCCGCCGGTAGTGTTCCCCTGTTGCGGCGTTCTCGCTGCATTAGGGGAACGTTGCGCGTCCAGTGCCTCCCGCGCCGGCGTCGGGCGGCGCCCGGGGCGCTACGGTCGTGAGGTGAGCGAAGTATCCGTCCGGGCCGGCAGCAGGACCCGCCGGCTACCGTTCGTGTGGGCCTTCCTCGGCGCGATGGTGCTCTACATGGCGACGAACACGCCGTCCGCGCTGTACCCGGTGTACGAGCGGATCTACGGGATCACGCCGTTCACCGTCACGACGATCTACGGCATGTACGCCGGGACGTTGATCCCGACCCTCGTCCTCGTCGGCTCGCTGGCCCACATCATCGGGTTCCGGCGGCTGTTGGCGCTGGCGTGGTTCGCCGCCGCGCTGGGCATCGGGATCTTCGCGCTCGCGCACGCGCCGTGGACGCTGTACCTTGCCCGGCTGGTCCAGGGCATCGCCGTGGGACTGGCGACAGGCGGCATCGCCGCGTCGTTCGTCGCGCTCGAGCCCGAACGCAACACTCGCCGCGCCTCGATCGCGCTCACCCTCGCGCTCTCTCTGGGATGCGCCGTCGGGCCGATCGTCGGGGGAGTGTTCGTCGCGTACCTCCCGTGGCCCAACCGGCTGGTGTTCGTCGTTCTCGCCGTCGCCCTCGCCGTGCTGGCAGCCGGCTTCCTGATGCTGCCGCGAGATCTCGGGATCACCGGTGTCCGGTGGCGTCCCCGGCTGCCGACCCTGCCGGACGCCGATCGGCGCCCGTTCCTGCTGGCGTGCGCCAGCTCGTTCATCGTGTGGTCCGCGGCGGCGCTGTTCCTCGCGCTCGCCCCGTCGTACTTCCACGAGGCGACCGGCAGCACCAACCCGGTCCTCGCCGGTGCGTCGGCCGGGCTGACGTTCGTGAGCGCCGGGGTCTCCCAGCTGCTGCTGCGCGCCAAGGACGCCTGGCGACTGCAGCGTGCCGGGTTGGTCGTGACCTGCCTCGGACTCATCGCGCTGGTGACCGGTGGCCGCGCCCAGCTCGGCTGGCTGATCCTGGGCTCGGCGCTGATCGCCGGATACGGAATCGGGATGGTGCTGCTCGGGAGCACCAACGCAGTCAACGAGCTCTCCGCCCACCGCCCGGATCACGCGAGCGTGTTCGCGGCCTATTTCCTGGCGTCGTACTGCGGCTCGGGCATCCCGATCATGGGGATCGGGCTGCTCGGCAATCTCATCGGGACGCCGGCAGCCGTGCTCATCTTCGGGTGCCTGGCGCTCGCGCTGACCGTGTGGTGGCTGCTGGCGATCCTGCGCCGAGCGTGACGGCGGCCGGACCACGCTGACGGATGCCCGTTCGCTCATGGGCCCTTCGGCTCTACCGTCTCGTCGCGGCGGCACGGAACCTGGACTTCGACGCTGTGCGGCAAGGAGGTGGCTTATGGCGCGGATCACCGGCGACATCGTCATCGATCGGCCCGTCGAAGAGGTATTCGACTATGTCGCCGACGAACGCAACGAGCCGAGCTACAACCCGAGGATGCTTTGGGTGAAGCTTCTGACGCCCGCACCGATCGGCGTCGGATCTCGGTTCGCCGCGGCGCACCGCGGACGACGGCAGCCGGTGCGGATGCAGATCGAGTTCACCGCGTACGAGCGTCCCCGACGTCTCGCATCGACGACCACGATGGCTCGCGGGCCAGAGGTTCACGGCGTACTGCACTTCGAGCCGGTGGCTACCGGTACTCGGATGCGATGGGACTGGAGCCTATCGCTGCGCGGGCCTGCACGGCTGGCGACACCCGTGGTCTCGGCCCTGGGCTCCCGGCAGGAGCGCGCCTGCTGGCAAGGCCTGAAGAGGCTGCTGGAATCGGGCACCGAGCAGGACGGCCCGATCCCCGCTCGATGACGTCGGCTGACGACACGGTGACGGAGCAGGCTCGCGCACAGTGGGTGGATACGCTGCGCGTCTCGTTGATCTCCGGAGTCATCGTGGTGCACGCGGCGACCGCCTATGTCACGGACTTCGCCGGGTACTACTACGACGACGAGCGCGTCACCAGTGGCGTAGCCTCCGTCGCGTTCGCGCTACCGGCGCTGATGGGTGGCATGTTCGGTCTCGGGCCGCTCTTCGTGGTGGCAGGGTGGTTCTCGGTCGGGTCGCTGGCTCGCCGGGGACCGGCCGGCTTCATGGCCGGCCGGCTCGTGCGGCTCGGCGTGCCGATGGTCGTCTTCGTCATGGTCGTGAACCCCTTGGCCGACTATCTGGGGAACCTGTGGGACGAGGACGACGCGAGCTTCCTCGACCGCCTGGGAGACACCGAGTTCTCGATCGTGTGGTTCGTCGCGGCGCTGCTGGCCTGCTCGATCGGCTACGCCCTGGTGCGGTCCGTGCGGCCGTTGACGCACCCCGGAGCACCGCCGGATCGCAGAGCGCTCGTGATAGCCGGAGCGCTCATCGCCGCCGGCTCACTGGCCGTCTGGCAGTTCACGACACTACTGGACACCGATCTGCTGAATGTGCGACTCAGCGCGTGGCCACAGGCTGCGGTCCTGTTCGCGCTCGGGGTGAGGGTCGCGGAGGCCCGTTGCGACGGCCGGCTGTCCGCGCCGAGCGAGCACCGGCTGGGCGAGGTCGCGGCGGCTGGTTCGGTCCTCACGCTGGTGCTCGTGTACTACACAGGGGCCCGCGATCAGTTGGACTCGGCGCTCGGTGGCTTCACCTGGGTCAGTATCGCCTTCGCCAGTCTCTACGGCATCGTCTCGATCGCGTTCACGTTGTGGTGCGTGGCCTGGATGCGCCGCCGCTGGCCGACCCACGGTTCGCTGATGATCAAGGCCGGTCGAGGCTCGTACGCCGCCTATCTGCTGCACCCGGTGGTACTCGTCTGCGTAATGCTGGCCATGCGCACCGTACCGCTGGGCGCCCAGCTCAAGTTCGTGATCGTCTCGGTCATCGCGATCCCGGTGTGCTTCACCGTCGGGTATGCCCTGAGCAGACTGCCTGGCGTGCGTCGAGTGCTGTAGCCGAGGTCGCCGGAGGCCGCCGACCGGTCAGCGGCTGGGCCACAGGTCGGGAGGGTCCGCGCAGTCCAGGTCGAGAAGGCGGGCGGCCATGTCCAGAGAGGCGCAGGCCAGGAAATCGCGGAGCACCAGGGTGATGGCGCGCCATTCTCTGGTTGCCGTCGCCTCCGGCTCCTCGAGCACCGCGGCGATCTCGGAGATGGTCAGGCCCGTGGCCCGCATCGCGAGGATCTCGCGCTCGCGCGGTGAGAGCACCCGCAGTCCATCACGTTCACCGAGCAGCTGAAGCCGCATGAGCAGTCCGGGGGGAAACTCGATGGCGCCGCCGGCGACCTCGAGGAACGCGCTTTGCGCGAGGTCGATCGTGGCGGTCTTGGAGACGACACCCGCCGCTCCTGAGGCCAGGCAGGCGGCATGCACGAAGGGACTGCTCTCCGACGTGTACACGCAGACGGTGTAGCGGGCCGCGACGAGCGACCGCAGCGCTGTCACGCCCGCGCGCAGCTCCATGGGACCGTGCAGCTCGAGGACGGTGACGTCGGCGCGCTGCTGCGCCTCGATCAGGGCGTCGGCCGTCTCGAAGGTGCCACGCACGTCGAGCCGTCGCATCAGGCTGGGAAATGCGATCCGGATCAACTGGGCGCCGTCCACGAGGACTGCGGTGGGCTTGGCCAAGATCACTCCATGAAGCATGCGTGCCGCCGCGTGCTGCACCACGGGACTCCTTTGCTGGCGCTGATTGTGCACTGGCGGGCATCACCGATTCCGCAACTTGTGAACAGCGTCACATCGCTCGCCACCCTTCACGGGGATCCGCCGGCGCCTGTGGGCCGGACGACGCGCTCACCGCCGCCCGGTCGCGCCCTTTCCATCGTCGCCTGCGGCCATTTCAGCCGTAGCCGTGCAGCCATTTCACGGTTGCGGCGTCTCGACGTCGGGCTCGTTCCTCGCCCTCGCTCGACGACCGTGGTGGGGCGTCGGCCTTGCCTTTCACGGTCGTCGAGCGAGCGAAGCCGCTAGGCGGAGCGACGTCGAGA
>NZ_WBKP01000001.1:22059-184781 GCF_009602465.1 Cumulibacter manganitolerans
TTGCCTTTCACGGTCGTCGAGCGAGCGAAGCCGCTAGGCGGAGCGACGTCGAGACGTAGTGAGGTGGTGGTCGGCGGCATTGCGCGGTTTCCGCGTCTCGACGTCGGGTTCGTTCCTCGCCCTCGCTCGACGACCGTTGACCCGGCGCTATCTGGCGCATCACCTCTCGACGTCGTCGTCGACCCAGTCCAGGGACTTCGTGACCGCCTTGTGCCAGCCGCGCAGCAGCTTCCCGCGCAGCTCGGGATCGATCGTCGGGCTCCAACGCCGGTCCTCGGCCCAGTTGGCGCGGATGTCCTCCTTGCCCGACCAGAACCCGACCGCCAGTCCAGCGGCGTACGCCGCGCCGAGCGCGGTGGTCTCGGTGACCTGTGGCCGGATCACCGATACGTCCAGGATGTCGGCCTGGAACTGCATGAGCGCGTCGTTGGCGGTCATCCCGCCGTCGACCTTGAGCTCCGTCAGCGCGACGCCCTGCTCGGCGGCGTCCGCCAGCATCGCCGCCATCACGTCGGCCGTCTGGTAGGCGGTCGACTCGAGCGCGGCCCGCGCGATGTGTCCCTTGTTCACGAACCGAGTCAGCCCGACGAGCGCGCCCCGCGCGTCGCTGCGCCAGTACGGCGCGAACAGGCCGGAGAACGCCGGAACGAAGTACGCGCCGCCGTTGTCCTCGACCGTCCGCGCCAGCGCCTCCACCTGCGGCGCCGTCTCGATCAGCCCGAGGTTGTCGCGCAGCCACTGCACCAGTGATCCGGCGACCGCGATCGATCCCTCGAGGGCGTACGTCGGCGGCTCGTCGCCGAGCTGGTAGCAGAGCGTCGTCAGCAGGCCGTGCTCGCTGGTGACCGGCTCGGCGCCGGTGTTGATGAGCATGAAGCAGCCGGTCCCATAGGTGTTCTTGGCGTCGCCCGGCGTGAAGCAGGCCTGGCCGACCATCGCCGCGTGCTGGTCGCCCAGGTCCCCGGCGATCGGTACGCCGGTGAGCAGGCCGGTGCGCCGCCCCTCGCCGTACACCTCCGACGACGAGCGGATGTCCGGCAGCATCGACATCGGGATCCGCAGGTCGCGGCAGATCCCGGGGTCCCAGCGCAGGGTGCGGATGTCCATCAGCATCGTGCGCGAGGCGTTCGTGACGTCGGTGACGTGCAGCCCGTCGGTCATCAGCCAGATCAGCCACGAGTCGACCGTGCCGAACAGCAGGTCCCCGGCGTCGGCACGCTCGCGGGCGCCCTCGACGTTGTCGAGGATCCAGCTGACCTTCGGGCCCGAGAAGTACGTCGCCAGCGGCAGACCGCAGATCGGCTTGTACCGGTCGACCCCGCCGTCCGCCGCGAGCTCGTCGCAGATCCGCTGCGTGCGGGTGTCCTGCCAGACGATCGCGTTGTACACCGGCCGACCGGTGTGCCTGTCCCACACGACCGCGGTCTCGCGCTGGTTGGTGATACCGATCGCCGCGATCTGCTCCTTGTTGACCTCCGCGCGAGCGAGCGCCTGCGCGACCGCCTCGCGGACGGCGGACCAGATCTCCAGAGGGTCGTGCTCGACCCACCCGGCTCGGGGCAGGTGCTGGTGATGCTCGAGCTGTCCCACGCTGACGATCGCCCCCGCGTGGTCGAACAGGATCGCCCGCGAGCTCGTCGTCCCCTGGTCGATCGCCAGCACATACTGCTCGGTCACTCGCCGCTCCCCGCTACCCGGTGATGGGACGCCTCCCACCCTAGAGGGGCTGCACGTGCCGTTCGGGGGACAGCATGGGCACCAGGTCGGGGTGCTGCTCGCGCGCGGCCGCCGCCGACGCGTCGGTGGCTTGCTGCTCGGCGGCCAGCTCGCCGGCCACCCGGTCGCGATACGCCGCGATCTCGCGCTCGGTCTGCGCGTCCGACCAGCCCAGCAGCGGCTGCACGATCGAGGCGATCTCCGGCAGGCATGCCGCGCCGCGGTCGCGCATCTCGTAGTCCAGACGCACCCGCTTGCGCAGCACGTCCTCGAGATGCAGGGCTCCCTCATGGGTGACCGCGAAGGCGACCTCCGCCCGCAGGTAGGCCGGGGCGCCGGCCAGCGGCTGCCCGAGCGAGGGATCGGCGTCGATCATCTCCAGCAGCTGGGCGATCTCGTCGCCGTACCGACCGAGCAGGTGATCGACGCGTTCGGCGTCCCACCCGCGCTCGCGGGCGATGCGCGGGCCGTTGGCCACCGCTCCGGCGTACCGGGCGGCACCGACCAGCGGGATCTTCTCGGTCAGGCACGGGCGGTCCTTCAACGCGTCCTTGCCGTCTATCTGGCTGATCGCGAAGTCCACGGCGTCCTCGGCCATCACCCGGTACGTCGTGAGCTTGCCGCCGGCGATGGCGCACACGCCCGGGGCCACCTCGCTCACGGTGTGCTCCCGGCTGACCTTCGTCGAGGTCGCGGAGTCCTTCGCCTTCGGCTGCAGCAGCGGCCGGAGTCCGGCGTACACGCCGATGATGTCGGCGCGGCCGAGTGGGTTGGTGAGCACCTCGTTGGCGTGCTCGAGCACGTAATCGATGTCCTCGGCGGTGGCCACCGGATGCTCCAGGCCCTCGGTCCACGGAGTGTCGGTGGTGCCGATGATCCAGTACCGCTCCCACGGGATGATGAACAGCACCGACTTCTCGGTGCGCACGAAGATGCCGGTGGTGCCGTCGATGGCCTCACGCGGGACGACGATGTGGATGCCCTTGGAGGCCAGCACCTCCAGGCCGTGCTCGGCGCCGGTCAGCTGCTGGGTCCGGTCGGTCCAGACGCCGGTGGCGAGGACGACGTACCGAGCCTTGACCGCGTAGTCCCTGCCGCCTTCCAGGTCGCGCAGGCTGGCCCCGGTGACCGTCCCGTCGGCGTCCTTCGTGAAGCCCGTGACCTGGGTGCGGCTCGCGGCGAGGGCGCCGAAGCCGGCTGCGGTACGCACCAGGTCGATGACGAGACGGGCGTCGTCCACCCGCGCGTCGTAGAACCGGATCGCGCCGGCGAGCGCGTCGTCCTTCATGCCGGGGAAGAGCTCCTTGGCGCCCTCTCGCGAGTAGTGCTTCTGGCCCGGCACGACCCGCCGGCCGCGCGCGCCGATCTGGGCGAGGACGTCGTACATCCCGACGCCGACCGCGCTGTAGGTGCGTTCGATGACCGGATTCTTCAGCGGCCACAGGAACGGCTGCGGCTTGACCAGGTGCGGCGCGGTGCGATCGAGCAGCAGCCCGCGTTCTCGCAGCGCCTCGGCGACCAGCGCGATGTCGAAGTTGTACAGGTACCGCAGGCCGCCGTGGATGAGCTTGCTCGACCAGGCCGACGTGCCGCCGGCCCAGTCCTGCGCCTCGACGACCGCCACCCGCAGTCCGCGCGCGGCCGCATCGAGGGCGATGCCCGCGCCCGTCACTCCGCCGCCGACCACGAGCAGGTCGACGCCCGCGTCGTCGCACATCGCGCGCAGCGCGCGCTCGCGGGACGCAGCCGTGAGGGCAGAGCTGGACAAGGGCAGACCTCTTTCCGATCGCGTGGAAGCCAGGCGCACTCCCCATGGTGCCACTGCAGGCGCACGTCGGTCCCGGTTATGGGGTGGCGAAAGGCCCGGCAGGCGAACCTGCCGGGCCTTCGCGCCGGATCCGACCGGCGGCGCGCACGGGTCAGCCGAGCGCGGCGACCGCTGCGTCGTAGTCGGGCTCGGTGGTGATCTCGGGAACCAACTGGCTGTGCAGGACGGTGCCGTCGGTGTCGACGACGACGACCGAGCGGGCCAGCAGCCCGCGCATCGCGCCGTCGGTCATCGTCACGCCGAACCGCTGGCCGAAGTCGTCGCGGAACGCCGACGCGGCGATCACGTTGTCGATGCCCTCGGCGCCGCAGAACCGGCTGAGCGCGAACGGCAGGTCCGCCGAGACGTTGACGACCGCGGTGTTGTCCAGGCCCGCGGCGAGCTCGTTGAACTTGCGGACGCTCGCCGCGCAGACGCCGGTGTCGACGCTCGGGAAGATGTTGAGGACGACGCGCTTGCCCTGCGTCGAGTCGGAGCTGACCTCCGAGAGGTCGGAGCCGGTGAGTGTGTAGGTGGGAGCCTTGCTGCCCTGAGCAGGAAGCTCGCCGACAGTGTGAACGGGGTTGCCCCGGAGAGCGGTGGTTGCCATGCGTACTTTGCTACCACAACCCTTGCCTCCGCGGTGCACGGCGGGGATAGCCTGCTCGCATGGCCAACATCGAGGACTACGCACTCATCGGCGACCGGCACACCGCCGCGCTGGTCTCCCGCGAAGGATCCATCGACTGGCTGTGCCTGCCCCGTTTCGACTCCCCGGCCGCATTCGCGGCGCTGGTCGGCGATCCCGACAACGGGCGGTGGCTGATCGGTCCCATGGGCGACGACATCACCAGCACGCGACGGTACGTCGACGACTCGATGGTCCTGGAGACGACGCACCGCACGCCGAGCGGCGTGGTCCGCGTCTACGACTCGATGCCGTTCGGCGACGGCCGGCACGACGTCGTCCGGCGCATCGAAGGCGTCGAGGGCACCGTGCGCCTCAAGCACGAGTGGGTGGTCCGCTTCACCTACGGCAAGGTGATGCCCTGGGTCTCCCGGTGGCGGGACTACAGCGACTACGGGTGCGACGAGATCTTGGTCGCGGTGGCCGGCCCGGACCGGCTGACCCTGCGCGGCCCGCACCTGCCGAAGGCCGCCGACCGGCGGCACTGCGACGAGTTCGACGTCCACGCCGGTGACGTCCTCGTCTTCGAGACGACCTATACGCCGTCGTACCGGCCGATCCCGTTGCCGATCGACATCCGCAGCCGCGTGCAGCGCAACCTGCGCGAGTACTCCTCGTGGATCAAGCCGCTGAAGTACGACGGGCCGTACGTCGCCGCGGTCCGCAGGTCGCTGCTGACCCTCCGCGCCCTCACCCACGAGGCCACGGGCGGCATCGTGGCGGCGCCCACGACATCGCTGCCCGAGGACATCGGAGGCGAGCGCAACTGGGATTACCGGTATTGCTGGCTTCGCGACGCCGCGCTCACCCTCGAGGCGCTGCTGATGGCGGACTTCGCCGACGCCGCCCTCGCCTGGCGCGACTGGCTCGTGCGAGCGGTCGCGGGCGATCCGCAGGACGTGCAGATCATGTACACCGTCGACGGCGGCCGCGAGCTGCCCGAGCGCGAGCTGGACTACCTCTCCGGCTACGAGGACTCGCGACCGGTGCGGGTGGGCAACGGCGCGGTCGATCAACGCCAGGCCGACGTCCTCGGCGAGGTCATGATCGCGCTCGCGATGATGCGCGACGTCGGGGCGGACCCGGAGCCCGAGCACGCCTGGCAGGTCCAGCGAGCGCTGATCAACAATCTCTGCGACACCTGGAAGGAACCCGACAACGGGCTGTGGGAGATCCGCGGCCCCAAGCGCTACTTCACGCACTCGCGGGTCATGGTGTGGGCCGCCCTCGACCGCGCGATCTCCGGCGTGGAGCACCACGGCATGCACAGCGACGTCGACCGCTGGAAGGAGACGCGAGAGGCGGTGCGCGCGGAGATCATGGAGCACGGCTTCAGCTCCGAGCGCGGCTGCTTCACACAGCACTACGAGACGACCGAGGTCGACTCCTCGCTGTTGCTCATGGCGGACGTCGGGTTCATCGATCCGCACGACGAGCGCTACATCGCCACCGTGCAAGCGATCGAGCACGACCTCCTGCAGAACGGGCTCTTGCTGCGCTACCGCACGCAGTCCGGCGTCGACGGCCTCAGCGGCGACGAGTCGCCGTTCCTGGCCTGCTCGTTCTGGCTCGTCTCCGCGTACGCGCTGATCGGCCGGCTCGACGACGCCCACGCGTTGATGAGTCGCCTGGTCGGCCTGTGCAACGACGTCGGGCTGCTGTCGGAGGAGTACGACACGAAGGCGCAGCGCCAGATCGGCAACTTCCCTCAGGCGTTCTCGCACCTCGCGCTCGTGGTCGCCGCCTATGCGATCGAATCGGCGGAGCAGGACGCCGAGGGCGGCGACCAGGCCGCGCCACGTCCCCGACGCGGCAAGTGAGGCCTCAGCCCGCGTCGCGGAGGGTTGCCGGCAGTCGCGCGGGGTCGCCCGGCGGCCACTCGCGGGGGTCGTCGTTCGCGCCGGCCAGCAGCGCGATCTGGTCGGCGAACCATGGCGACACGGCCCGCCGCCCGGTGAGGACGTCGTCGCGCAGCCCGGGCCAGCTCACCCACTCCAGCGAGCACACCTCGGACGGGTCGGGGCGCGGCGCGCCGCGCCCGGTCGCGAGCAGCACGGGGCACAGCTCGTTCTCGACCACCCCGCGCAGCTCGGCGCGGTAGCGGAAGTCCGGCAGCAGGAGCCGCACATCGCCGAGCTCCAGGCCCAGCTCGTGCGCCGCGCGGCGACGTACGGCGCTCTCGAGCGGCTCCCCGGGCGCCGGGTGGCCGCAGAACGCATTGGTCAGCACCCCGCCGAAGGTCTTGCCGGCCGCCCGGGTGGTCAGCAGCATCCGCCCCGCCGGATCCACGACATAGCAGGAGAAGCCGAGATGCAACGGCGTCCGGTCGGTGTGCACCGTCGCCTTCGGCACCGCGCCGAGGGCGCGGCCCGCGTCGTCCACCAGCACCACCTGCTCGATGTCCGAGCCGTCCGCGGCGGTCACGAGGCCGGCTCCCGGACAGGGTCCGGCACAACGAGCGACCCGGCCAGCCAGCGGTCGACGGCGTCCTCCGCCTCGCGGCCGGTGATCTGGTGCAGCAGCAGGTGCACCGCCAGCCCGTCCAGCAGGGCGTGCAGTGAGATCGCGACGGCGCCGACGGAGCCGGTGGCCAGCCGGCCGTCCGCGGCGAAGCCGGTCAGCGTCTCGACGAGGAACGAGTGCAGGTCGTCGTACAGCAGGGCCTTCTGCGCCGGGCCCTGGCCGGTGACCGCCGCGCCGACGAACGCCAGCCAGGTCTCGAGGTAGGCGCGCGTGTCGGCGGTCAGCGGAAGCGTCGCGAGCAGGGCGGTCCGGAAGTCCTGCACCGCGTCACCGGTCACGGGCCGCGACTCGATGAAGCGGCGCGCCTCGGCGGCGACCTGACCGGCGGCGAACTCGAGGATCGCCTCTCGGGTCGGCAGATAGTGCCGGACGGCGCCGCTCGACCACCCGCTGCGCTCGGCCAGTGCCCTGATGGTGACCGCCTCGATCCCGTCGGTGCGGATGATCGACCACACCGACGTCGCGAGCTCGCGACGCCGTTCTTCGTGGTCGACGATCCGCGGCATGACCTATGTCTTAGCACGGAATCGCTTCGAGACCGCCCAAACGTGCTAAAACAGACAGGACATCTATTTAGCACGAATGAGCGATAACGGAGGGAGAGGGCATGAACCCCTGGTTGGCGCTGCTGATCGCGGGCGCGTTCGAGGTCGGCTTCACGACCTGCCTGAAGCTCGGGCAGCGGCACAAGGCCTGGATCTGGGGCTTCGTCGGCTGCGCGATCGTCAGCTTCGGCCTCCTGTCGGTAGCCCTGCAGGAGATCCCGGTGGGCACCGCCTACGCCGTCTGGACGGGGATCGGCGCGGTCGGCACGGTGCTGGTCGGCGGCCTGGCGTTCAAGGAGCGGCTCAGCGCGAGGGTCGTGCTGATCGTCGCGGTCGTGGTGGCGCTCATCGTCGGCCTCAAGCTGACGGGGGAGTGACGTGACCGCACCGAAGGCGCTCGCCGGCCACCCCCGTCGCTCGGGGTGGCTGTGGATCCTGGTCGCCGGACTCTTCGAGGTCGGGTTCACGGTCGCGCTGAAGCTGCAGCAGCAGGATGCCCGCTTCGGCGTGCTGTTCGGGGCGTGCGCGATCGCCAGCTTCGCGTGCCTCTCGCGCGGCATCAGGACGATCCCGCTGAGCATCGGGTACGCGGTGTGGACCGGCATCGGCAGCGTCGGGGCGGTCGCGGTCGGTATCGCGGCGTTCGGCGACCCGGCGAGCCTGCTGCGGATCGGGCTGGTGGCCGGCCTGATCGTCGCGCTCGTCGCGCTGAAGCTCGCCGGCGCCCACGGTGAACCCGCTCGCGATGAGCCGGACGCCGGTGTGGATGCGCGGCTAGAGTCGGAGGCTCGTGGGTGAGTGCTCGGACCGTTCACCGGTGCCGACGCTGATCGCTCGGCCTCGCCCGCCCGCACCCGATCTCGTGGAGGACGGATGAAGCTCAGCATCGATCGCACGGTCGCCTCGCGCCGAAGCACCCAGGACACCTTCGACTACCTGCTCGACTTCCGCAACGCCGAGGAGTGGGACGCCGGCACGGTGTCGTGCGTCCGGCTCAGCGGTGACGGCTCGGAGGGCACGCGGTACCTGAACCGGTCCAAGTTCGCCGGACGCGAGGTCGAGCTGCAGTACGTCGTGACGGGGGTCGACCGGCCCGGGACGAGCTTCCAGATCGTCGGCTCGACCGGCTCGACGACGAGCACCGACGACATCCGCGTCTCGCCGGCCGACGGTGGCTCCTCGGTGCGCTACCGGGCGACCTTCGAGTTCCCGACCGCCTTCGCGCCGCTCTATCCGCTGCTCGTGCTGCTGCTGAAGCGGCTGGGCGACAAGACGGCGGACCGGCTCGCCGAAGTGCTCGGACGACCCGCCTGACCGGCGTCCGGACGGACCCGATGACGACGAAGGTGGCCGGCGGTGGATCATGACGTGACGATCGTCGGTGCCGGCCTCGCCGGGCTCAGCGCGGCCGTCGCCCTGACGCGGCGCGGGTACGACGTCGTTGTGCTGGAGCAGGAGCCCGTCGTCGGCGGCCGGGTCCGCACCGACGACGTCGACGGCTACCAGCTCGATCGCGGCTTCCAGATCCTCAACTCCGCCTACCCCGCCGTACGGCGGATGGTCGACCTGCCGGCGCTGCGCTGCCACCGCTTCGACTCGGGCATGCTGGTCCGCCGCGACGGCCGGCTGGTCACCCTCGCACACCCGGTGCGGCACCCGGCACTGCTGCCGCCGACCCTGCGCAGCGGACTGCTCCAGCCCCGCGACGTGATCGCGGCGGTCCGCTGGCTGGCGCCGGTGCTGGCCGCTCCCCGACGGGTCGTCGCGGGCCCCGATCGCACGCTGCGCGCGGCGTGGGACCGCGCCGGGCTGCGCGGGCGGCTGCGGTCGCAGGCGCTCGAGCCGTTCCTGGCCGGTGTCCTGGCCGAGGACGACCTCGCGACCTCCGACGCCTTCGTCCGCCTCCTGATGCGGATGTTCGTCCTCGGTCGGCCGCTGCTGCCCGAGCGCGGGATGCGGGCGTTGCCGCAGCAGCTCGCCGAGCGCCTGGGAGACGCTCGCGTGCACCTCGACTGCCAGGTGACCGGTATCGACGACACCGCGTCGGGCGACGGGGTCGTGCTGCGCTGCGCCGACCGGGCGCCGGTGCGCAGCCGAGCCGTCCTCGTGGCCACCGGACCGCGTGCCGCGGCACGGCTCACCGGCGCGCCGTCGGTACCGACGAAGGGGCTGACGACCTGGTGGTTCGGCGCTGCCGTCGCGCCGTCATCGAGCCGGCTGATCGCGGTCGACGGGACCCGCTCCGGCCCGCTCGTGAACACCGCGGTCGTGAGCAACGTCGCGCCGGGATACGCGCCTCGCGGGCGGCACCTCGTCCAGGCCAGCGCGCTGCTGCGGCCCAGGACCGAGGTCTCGGAGGCCCAGGCTCGCGCGCACGCTGCGCGCATCTGGGGCACGGCGACCGACGACTGGGAGCTGATCACGCGGCACGACATCCCCGACGCCCTGCCGGAGCAACCGGCACCGTTGCGCGTCACGTCCGCGACCCGCTGGGGCCCGCGTCGGTACGTCGCCGGCGACCATCGCGACACGGCGTCGATCCAGGGCGCCCTCGTCTCCGGGCAACGTGCCGCGGCATCGATCGTCGAGGACCTTCGAAGCAGCTGAGCGGCCGGCGACGCTCAGTCCGCGGCACGCTCGCGGGAGCGATCCGGCGCGGGGTCGAGGGAGTCGGGCGCGGCGTCCCGCGAGTCGGCCACGACGTACCCCATCGACGACCCGTCCCGCTGGATGGGGTGCGACTCGACCGACGGTTCCTGCTCGGGCGAGGTCGGCAGGCTCCCGGTCTCGACCAGCTGGCGGGCGACCTGGGCGAGCTTGGTGTTCTCGTGGGAGGAGACCCGCCGCAGGACGTTGAACGACTGGTCCAGGCTGAGCTGGTAGCGCTCCATCAGCATGCCCTGCGCGATGCCGATCGTGTGCCGGGTGCTCAACGCGTTCTCCAGGCCACTGACGACGCGCGACGCGGCGAGCGCGCTGGAGGCGTGCACGCCGAACATGAGCGCGACCTCGACAGTCTCCCGATCGGCGAACCGGCCGCGCTGGAGGCTGTAGAGATTGAGGGCACCGGTGCGGCGCTCCTCGGTCTTCAGCGCGACGCTCAGCACCGACAGCACACCGAGGTCCGCCGCCTCCGCGCCCCAGCGCGGCCAGCGGCCATCGGTGTCGAGATCGCCGCTGCGCACCCACTCCTCGCGCTCGGCCGTCTCGACGGCGGCGCCCTCGAGCAGGTCGTACTGGTGCTGGTCGACTTGACGCGCGATGTCGGACGTGGCGCCGAGCGTGGCGAAACCGGCACGGCGTGACGCGTTCAGCGTCACGCTCGCCAGCTGCGCGTCCGGGATCACCTCCACCGCGAGAGAGACGATCGAGTCGACCGTCAGGTCCTCGTCGGTGTCCCGGTGGAGCCGGGCGGCGATCTCCGCCATGCGCAGACCGTCAGGGCCGTCCATTACGTGTCCTCCACGTCGCCGCGACCTGTGATGGGCGTCTGCTCCGCCCGGTGGCCGGCTGATGGCAACGGTGCAATAGAAATACCATTCGCGCGACGGTGGATCGCACAGGGTGAGCCGATTTCCGGCCCGCACCCATCCGCGGCCGGGCCGGTTACGAATACGCTGGCAAGGGTTCGTTCGACCGCCGTTATCTCTGGATTGTGGAGCACAGATGCCTGCTACGCCCCCCGGACGCCGCGAGGCGCAGACTCGCGACACCACTCCTCGTCGGTGGCGCCGCGGGGTGCTCGGAGCGCTGGTGATTCTCGGGTGGCTGGCGATCGCCGGGATCGGTGGACCGACCATGGGCAAGCTGTCCCAGGTGTCCACCAACGACGCCTCGGCGTTCTTGCCGGCGTCCGCCGAGTCGGTCCGCGCGAGCGAGAAGCTCCGTGAGCTCGACGACTCGGGAGCGCTGCCGGCGCTCGTGACGGTTCTCGATGCCGAAGCGCAGAAGGCCGCCTTCGGAGGAGCGCCGCCGGCCGGTCCGCCCGGTGCGGCGTACGCCGCGCAGATCGTCGGCAAGGTGACGGTCGACGGGACCCCGCTCACCGAGCTGCTCGCCGCCAACCAGCCGTCGCTCGCGCTGCCGGCGAACGACGGATCGGGCGTGCTGCTGATCATTCCGCTGGACTCCTCGAAGATGGCGCAGCTCATCGACGGCGAGAAGACGTATCTGGAAGCCACCGTTGCGGCGTTGCGTGCCCAGGTCCCGGACGCGACCGGCGCGCAGACGGTGCACGTCACCGGACCGGCCGGGTACGCGACCGATCTCGGCGCGGCGTTCGGCGGCATCGACGGCCTGCTGCTGCTGGTCACCCTCGGCGTCGTGCTGCTGATCCTGCTGGTCGTCTACCGGTCGGTGATCCTGCCGTTCCTCGTGCTGTTCTCCTCGGTGACCGGTCTCGCGCTCGCCGGGCTGATCGTGTACCTGCTGGCGAAGGCCGACATCATCGTGCTGAACGGCCAGTCCCAGGGCATCCTGTCGATCCTCGTCATCGGCGCGGCCACCGACTACAGCCTGCTGCTGGTCTCCCGCTACCGCGAGGAGCTGGAGAAGCACGACCGGCCGTTCGACGCGATCAAGGCCGCGTGGCGGGCGTGCGTCGAGCCGATCGCGGCCTCCGCGGGCACCGTTATCGCGGGCCTGCTGTGCCTGCTGCTGTCGGACCTCAACTCCAACCGCGGTCTCGGCCCGGTCGGGGCCATCGGCATCGTCGCATCCGTGGCGGTGTCGCTGACCTTCCTCCCGGCGCTGCTGATGCTCGGCCGCTGGGTGTTCTGGCCGCGCATCTCGCACGCCGGCGAGCACCGCGCGGAGTCCCACGGCGTGTGGACGCGCATCGCGGGCAGCGTCGAGCGGAACCCGCGGCGGATCTGGATCACCGTGGGCGCCGTCCTGATCGCCTTCTGCTTCGCCGTCCCCACTTTCAAGGCCGAGGGCACCGCGGACGCCGACGTGTTCCTCACCAAGGTGGACGCCGTCGACGGACAGCGCGCGCTGCAGGAGCACTTCGACGCCGGAGCCGCCGACCCGCTGCGCGTGGTCATCGCCGCGGACAAGGCGCCCGAGCTGGTCGACAAGCTCGGCGGCACGAACGGCGTCGCGAGCGCCACCGTCGGCCAGGGTCAGACGGACGACGGCCGCACCGAGGTCGTGGTCGTGCCCACCGATCCCGACAAGGCGCAGCAATTGGTGGAGCCGGTGCGCGACGTCGCGCATGCCGTCGATCGGGACGCCCTGGTCGGGGGCGATCCGGCCGTCAAGTACGACACGAAGGAGACGTCGCAGCAGGATCTGCGGATCATCATCCCGATCGTGCTCACCGTGGTGCTCGTCATCCTGATGATGCTGCTGCGGGCGGTGGTCGCCCCGCTGATGCTGATCGTGGCGACGGTGGTCTCGTTCGGGACCGCGCTCGGTGTCTCGGCGCTGCTGTTCAACCACGTCTTCGACTTCCCCGGATCGGACCCCGCGGTACCGCTCATCGGCTTCATCTTCCTGGTGGCGCTCGGGGTCGACTACTCGATCTTCCTCATGACGCGCGCCCGCGAGGAGGTGGGCCGCCTCGGCCCGCGTGCGGGCGTGACGCGGGCGCTCACGGTCACCGGCGGCGTGATCACCAGCGCCGGTGTGGTGCTCGCGGCGACGTTCGGGACGCTCGCGGTCATCCCGCTGCTGTTCCTCGCCCAGCTGGCATTCGTGGTGGCCTTCGGGGTCCTGCTCGACACCCTGATCGTGCGCACCCTGCTGGTGCCGGCGCTGGCGATCGACGCCGGGCGCTTCACGTGGTGGCCGTCGAAGCTCTCCCACCGCACGCCAGCGCAGGACGCCGCCCCCGAAGAACGCGAGCTGGTCGACCGGTAGGCCGCGCGGCCGCTGCGGGATCGCGGTGTACCGAGCGAGCGTTCGGCGTCCGCTACGGTACGGATGGCGCAGGACGTGGCGCGCCCACCGAGCGGAGGCCTCATGAGCGAGCTGTTGTTTTCCGGACTGAAGGTGATCGACTGCGGCAGCTACATCGCCGCGCCGGCGGCGACGATGATCCTGGCCGACCTCGGCGCGGACGTCGTGAAGATCGAGCCACTGGGCGCCGGTGACCCCTACCGGCAGGTCCACCGGCTACCGGGGAATCCGGCGGCCGACCTCGACTACGGGAGCCTGCTGGACAACCGCGGCAAGCGCGGCCTGGCGATCGACCTGGCCGGGGACGACGGCCGCGACGTGCTGCGTCGCCTCGTCACCGCGGCCGACGTCTTCGTCACCAACTACCCGATCGCGGCGCGTGGACGTCTCGGCATCGACGAGGCATCGCTCGTCGCGCTGAACGAGCGGCTGATCTACGGCTCGTTCACGGCGTACGGCGAGAAGGGCGAGGAGGCGACGAAGCCGGGCTTCGACACCACCGCGTACTGGAGCCGCTCGGGGCTGATGGACCAGGTGCGCACCGACGGCGCCGCGGTGCCGGCGCGGTCGGTCGCGGGAATGGGCGACCACCCGTCCGCGATGAGCATGTACGCCGGGATCGTCACCGCACTGCTACAGCGCGAGCGCACCGGCAAGGGCACCGTGGTCCGCTCGTCGCTGCTGGCGAACGGGTTGTGGGCGAACGGCTTCCTTGGAACCGCGGCGTTGAACGCCGCCCCGTTCACGCCGCGGCCGCCGCGTGAGGAGGCGATGAACGCGCTGACCTGTCACTACCGGTGCGCCGACGACGCGTGGATCGTGCTCGCCGTGCTGAACGAGGAGCGGCAGTGGCCGCTGCTGGCGGACGGCCTCGGGCTGAGCCACCTCAAGGACGATCCCCGCTTCCTGACCAAGCCCGACCGGCTGGCGAGCTCGCGCGAGCTGGTGGCGTGCTTCGACGAGGCGTTCGGCGCGCGGCCGCGGGCGCACTGGGTGGAGGTGCTGCGGGCCGCAGGCATCGTCTTCGAGATGGTCGCGACGCCGCAGGACATCCACGACGACCTGCAGGCGCGGACTAACGGGTACGTCGTCGACTATCCGGCGCTGCCCGGTGTGCGGTCCGTGGCGACCCCGTTCTTCGTCGACGGCGTGCCGACCGCGCCGGCGTCGCCGCCCCCGTCGCCGGGGCAGCACACTGCCGAGCTGCTCGCCGAGCTCGGCTACGCCGACGCGGACATAGCCCGGATGCGCGCCACCGGCACCATCGCCTGACCCCGTTCCTACCGCCGCTGAACCGCCTCAGAGGTGCGCCGAGCGCGCGACGTCTCGACGTCGGGCTCGTTCCTCGCCCTCGCTCTACGTCTCGACGTCGGGCTCGTTCCTCGCCCTCGCTCGACGACCGTGAAGAGCCGGCCCGCCCCCCGACGGTCATCGAGACGCCCACCGGTCACCGAGCGGCCTCCAACGGTCGCCGCCCCCCCCCGATGGTCGTCGAGCGAGCGGAGCCGCTAGGCGCAGCGACGTCGAGACGCCGTGGGTCGCTGGTTCACCGCCACCACCGACCGGCCCCCGCGCGACGACCGGAAAGAGCCGGCCCGCCCCCCGACGGTCGGGCCCCTCAGTGGTCGTCGAGCGAGCGGAGCCGCTAGGCGCAGCGACGTCGAGACGCCGTGGGTCGCTGGTTCACCGCCACCACGGACCGGCCGCCGCGCAACGACCGCCTGATCACTCGCCGGACCACGGCGAGCGGGGACGCTCCTGCGGGACGCCGTCCACGCTGATGTCCACGCGCTCGTTGTAGAAGCAGACGAGGTCCTTGACCGGGACGGCGTAGTTGTCGGGCTCCTCGTAGCTCCACGCGACGTCGTCGACCCGGGTGCCACCGACGTCGGCCGACCAGTACCGGGCGCGCCCCTTGTAGGCGCAGATCGACGTCGAGTCGGACGGCGTCAGCAGGTCCATGCGGACGTCGTCGCGTGGTAGGTAGTAGCGCGTCGGCAGGTAGGTCTCGAAGAGCATCACCGAGCGGGTCGAGTCGGCGACCGTCTCGCCGGCGATCTGCACGGTGATCCGCCGCGAGCTGCGCCGCGTATCGACGGTCTTGAACGGATCACGTGGATGGCCTACCAGGACCTCGTCCTCCTCCCGCCACTCGTCGAAGGCCGCGAAGTCGACGATCACGTAGCCGTCGAAGTCGCCGTCGCCGGGTTGGAACGCAGCGTCGGCGAGCGTTGCGGTGGCCGTCCGGACGTCGTACGTCGTCCCCGCCGTGGTGTGCATGCGGAAGCCGGTCCGCGGGTCGAGCACCGGCGGACCGTCGCCCATTCGCACGGCGCGTTCGGCGCCGCCGGCACCCTCGGCGGCCGGTGCACCCTCGACCAGGGAGCCGGCGAGGTCCTCGATCGGGACGGCGTACGACGGGACGACGCGGCGTGGTTCCCACACGATCCGGGCCCGCGTCGTGTCGATCACCGGCCGGCCGCCGGCGAACGCCTGAATGCGCTTCGCCTCGGGATGCCAGCGCAGCTGCGGGAGGGCGGCGAACTCGTGATCGGCGAACCGAAGTGCCATTCCCCGACTGTCCTCCGCGTGCAGCGGCCGGTCAACAACCGCCGCGCCGTGGAGCGGTCCTCCCTCACGGTGGCCGAGCCGTGATTCGACGAACTGTCGGCTTGCGGCGTCTCGACGTCGCTCCGCCTATCGGCTCCGCTCGCTCGACGACCGTTGTTTGCCCTGTCGACGTCGTTACCGGCGAGACGTAGCTACCGCAGCGGGCCCGCCCCGGGTGTCGAGGCCCCCGCAGCGGTCGTTGACGTGCGTGGTAGCCTTGCTCGTCGTAGTCACGGGCAAGTGGCGGAATGGCAGACGCGCTGGCTTCAGGTGCCAGTGTCCGCAAGGACGTGGGGGTTCAAGTCCCCCCTTGCCCACCACCTAACCGCTCGAGCGACAGCTCGGGCGGTTCTTGGTTTCTGCGATCGCAGTCGATCACCGGCGGCCGGCGGCGTGGGTAAGGTGGCCGCTGTGCCCGCCTCCGACCTGATCGTCGTCTCCGCCACGCGCGCCGAGGCGAAGTACGTGCCCCCTGGCCTGCGGCTGCTCATCTGCGGGATCGGCAAGACCGACGCCGCCATCGCCGTCACGCGGGCTGTTCTCGAGGTGGGGCCGACGGCGCGGGTCATCAACATCGGCACGGCGGGCGCGCTCCGTCCTGACGTCAGCGGGCTGTACCTGCCCTCGGTCGTGCGCATGCACGATGTGAGTGCCGCGGCGCTGCGCTCGATGGGCTACGACATCGTCGACGAGGTGGCCATCGAGGACGGCGACGGCAGCACCCTCGCCACCGGCGACAGCTTCATCTCCGACGCGGTCGTGCGCGACATCCTGGCGCGCGAGGCGCACATGGTCGACATGGAGGGCTTCGCGATCGCCCGGGCCTGCGCGCAGCTCGGCGTCCCGGTGCGCCTGGTCAAGCACATCAGCGACCAGGCCGACGAGTCGGCGATGAACTGGCCGCAGCTGGTCGATCGCAGCGCGCGAGCCCTCGGCGACTGGCTCCGCGACAACGTCGGCTGAGCGAGCCGACCCGAGCCCGCTGCTCGACGGTTCCGGCTGTCGGTCCTCGGCAGTAGCGTGACTCGTGGCAGGCAAGCAAGCAGGAACGGAGCGAACCATGGCCATCAATTTCAGCGCGTACCTCGCCTTCTCGGGTGAGACTCCCGAGGCCCTCGAGTTCTACAAGTCGGTGTTCGGCGGCACGGTCGACCTGAACAAGTTCGGCGAGATGGGCGCCGGAGCGGGCTTCGACCCGGACGCCATCATGCACGGACAGCTGACCACCGACGCCGGCTGGACCCTCATGGCCGCCGACTCCACCAAGCCCGGTGACGAGCTCGTCCGCGGTGGATCCACCCTCACCCTCTGGGGCGACGAGCACGAGACGATGGAGCAGCAGTTCAAGAAGCTGGCCGAGGGCGGCACCATCGGCACCCCGCTGGAGAAGCAGATGTGGGGAGCGGTGTACGGCGACCTCACCGACAAGTTCGGCATCACCTGGTCGTTCAACATCGGCTAGCGGTGCGCCGACCGGCGAGGCACTAGGCCTGCGGCAGCCGTCCGGTCCTGGCCACGCGCGACGGCGGCGGCACGACGGGTCCGATGTCGCCGTCCGGTGCCTCGTCGAGGTCCACGATCACCGGCGCGTGATCGCTCGGCCGGGTCCCCTTGCGGGCCTGGCGATCGACCCACGCCGCGCGCACGCGCTCGGCGACCGGGTCCGAGGCCAGCACGAGGTCGATGCGCATGCCCAGGTCCTTGTGGAACATGCCGCCGCGGTAGTCCCAGTACGTGAAGACGCGGCTGTCGGGCCACCGCTCGCGGACGACGTCCCGCAGGCCCGCGTCATGCAGCCGGACCAGGGCGGCCCGCTCCGGTCCGGTCACGTGCGTGTGCCCGACGTACGCCGCCGGGTCGAAGACGTCCTGGTCGGCCGGCGCGATGTTGACGTCCCCGCACACCACCTGCGCGGCGGGCCCGGCGGCGACCACTGCGCGCAACGCCTCGAGCCACTCCAGCTTGTAGCGGTAGTGTTCCGAGTCCGGCGTCCGTCCGTTGGGCACGTAGACCGAGCGGACGACGACGTCCGCACAGGTCGCCGACACCATCCGGGCCTCTTGCCCCGGGAACCCGGGGCCGCCGGGCAGACCGGCGATGACGTCCGACAGGCCGACCCGCGACAGGATCGCCACCCCGTTCCACTGCGCCTGGCCGTGCGCCGCGATCTGGTAGCCACGCGCCGTCAGCTCGTCGCCGAGCAGCTCGTGGAACGCCTCCTCGGTCACCTTCAGCTCCTGCAGGCAGACGACGTCCGGGCCCCGCTCGTCCAGCCACGGCAGCAGCCGATCGACGCGTTGCTTGACTGAGTTGACGTTCCAGGTCGCGATCCGCACCCGCCCACCGTATGCCGCCCCCCGGAGTCGGCGCGCGCTCCCTGAGGCGGGGCGCCCGCGGCCGCGACGCGCCCGGCGGTTGACAAGCAGCGGCCGGGCGTCGATGTTCGAGGTACTGACCGACGACCCGGAGGCATCGCGATGAGCACGGAGAACGACGGCCCGAACGCCGATCTGCGCACCCGCAGCAGCACGCTGTACGACGGCAACTCCCGGGCCGCGGCCCGCGCGATGATGAAGGGCATCGGGTTCACCGACGACGATTTGCGCAAGCCCATCATCGGCATCGCGAACACCTGGATCGAGACGATGCCGTGCAACTTCAACCTGCGCGGGTTGGCCGAGAAGGTCAAGCAGGGCGTGCGCGCGGCCGGCGGTACGCCGATGGAGTTCAACACGATCGCGATCTCCGACGGCGTCACGATGGGCACCGAGGGCATGAAGACGTCCCTGGTCTCGCGGGAGGTCATCGCGGACTCCCTCGAGCTGGTCGGCCGCGGCCACATGTTCGACGCCATCATCGGCCTCGGGGCCTGCGACAAGACGCTGCCCGGGCTCGCCCTCGGGCTCGTCCGCCTCGACGTGCCCAGCGTCCTGCTGTACGGCGGATCCATCATGCCGGGGCACTACAAGGGCCGCGAGCTGACGGTGCAGTCGGTGTACGAGGCGATCGGCGCCGAGGCGGCCGGCAAGATCGACACCGCCGAGCTGCGCGAGATCGAGAACCGCGCCTGCCCCGGCGCCGGCGCCTGCGGCGGCCAGTACACCGCCAACACCATGGCCATGTCGATGGAGTTCCTCGGGCTCTCGCCGATCGGCACGGCGTCACCGCCGGCCGAGGACCCGCGCAAGGAGGACATCGGCACCCGGATCGGCGAGCTGATCATCGACGTCCTGCGTCGCGACTACCGGCCCAGCCAGGTGCTCACGAAGACGGCGTTCGAAAACGCGATCGCCGGCGTCGCGGCGTCCGGCGGCTCCACGAACGCCGTCCTGCACCTGCTCGCCATCGCCCGCGAGGTCGGTGTCGAGCTCAGCATCGACGACTTCGACGCGATCTCGCGCAGGACGCCGCTGATCTGCAACCTGATGCCGAGCGGGCAGTACGCCGCCGCCGACCTCGACAGGGCCGGCGGCATCCAGCTCGTCTGCCGGCGGCTGATCGAGAGCGGGCACATCGACGGCAGCAGCCCGACGCCGTCCGGCCGCACCCTCGCCGAGGAGGCCGCCGAGGCCGTGGAGACCCCCGGCCAGGACGTGGTCCGCAGCGTCGACAACCCGATCAAGGCGACCGGCGGCATCCACGTGCTGAAGGGGAATCTCGCCCCGGACGGTTGCGTGGTCAAGCTCTTCGGCTACGAGCCGACGACGATGTCCGGCCCCGCCCGGGTGTTCGAGAGCGCGCAGGAGGCCACCGACGCCGTGCTGCACACCAAGATCGTCGCGGGCGACATCGTGGTCATCCGCAACGAGGGCCCGAAGGGCGGCCCCGGCATGCAGGAGATGCTCGGGATCACCGCTGCCCTGGTGGGGCAGGGCCTGGGCGACTCGGTCGGGCTGATGACCGACGGCCGGTTCAGCGGTGCCACCCGCGGGCTGATGATCGGCCACGTCGCGCCCGAGGCCTTCGTCGGCGGCCCGATCGCGGCCATCCGCGAGGGCGACACGATCACCATCGACGTCCCGAACCGGACGCTGACCCTCGAGGTCCCCGACGACGAGATCGCGGCGCGCCTGGCCGACCGCGAGCCGCCCCAGCCGCGCTACCGCACCGGCGTGCTGGCGAAGTACGCCGCCCATGTGCGGCAGGCGGACGACGGCGCCACGACGCTCCTGGACTGACCGGCTCCCGCCGACCGCCCGAGGTAACCGGGCCCGTCCGGAAACCGTCGCCCTGGCGGCTCGCTGTCCACTCCGGGTGGACAGCCGGCCTCCAGCGCGACGTTCTCCGGGCCGACGCCCAGCCTTGAGCGACGTTCGCCGGACCGGCCCGTGCACAGCCCGCCGTGCAGCGCCCTGCCGGCCTACGGATACGGTCGTGGGCGGACTACAGAGGGGCAGCGTGTGGGATATCGCGAGCTGACGGGCTACACCGTCAAGATCACCGGCGAGGGTACGGCGAGCGGCCGGCTCGCCGTCACCGAGGACCATGAGAACCGCGGCGGCATCCTGCACGGCGGCGCGATCGCGACGCTGTGCGACAGCGCGATGGGCCGCGCCGTGCGCACCAAGGTCGACACGGACATGCGGACCGCGACGGCCACGATGACGGTCAACTACCTCGCCTCGGCCCACCCCGGCGACGTCGTGTGCGTGGAGGCGTCGGTGATCAAGGCGGGACGCACCACCATCGTGGTCGAGGCCGAGGTCTGCCGGGAGTCCGACGGCAAGCCGATCGCGCGCGCCGTCGCCACCTTCATCCAGTCCTCCCGCCGCTAGGCCGAGCCGCCGTCCGGTCGCCCGCCGCAGGGCCGGCGTCAGACGCGCTGGTAGCGGTCCTCCTCACGGACGATGCGGCCCTGCTCGACGAGCTCGTCGAGGTGCAGCTGGGCCATCTTGAGCTCGGACGTGGCGGCGTACGTCGGCACCTTGCCGGGGCGGTAGACCACGCCGCGGCCGACCAGGTCGCCGGCGGTGGACGGCCGGTCGAGCAGGTCCAGCACGCGGTCGGCTCGCGCGTCCAGCACGCCGGCGAAGGCGCCCAGCAGCTCGGCGTACACCGCGCGGTCACGGACCTCCTGCTTGTGGTGGTACGTCGAGTACACCGCGGCATCGATCTGGGAGGCGCGGTGCAGCGAGGAGCGCATGTCGCTGAGGGACGCCCGCGCGTCGCCGTAGAACGGCCCGAAGCTCGACAGGTCGACGTCGGCGGTGAAGAACACGCCGTCCGGCTCGATCAGGAAGCCGCAGTGCCCGGCGGTGTGCCCGGGCAGGTGGACCGGCACGATCTGCACGCCGCCGAGGTCGATCGCGTCCTCGCCGAGCGGCGCCGCCTGCGGGATCGGCCCGTGCGCGTACCGCTCGACGAGCTCCTGGCGGAACTCCGGCTCGTCGTAGCCGCCCTCGGCGAAGAACGCGTCGAGGTCGCGTACCGCCTCGAGGTCCGCGGGGTGGACGCGGACGTCGAGGTCCGGGCGCGCCGACAGCCCGCAGGTGTGGTCCTCGTGGAAGTGGCTCAGCAGCACGACGTCGACGTCCGGGATCGGCACGCTGAGCGCGGAGTCGAGCAGCGCCCGCCCGTCGCTGCCCTCGACGAGCAGCGGGTTGCCCCACGGGTACTTGCCCTTCTCCTCGCCGCACAGCATGGTGGTGTGCCGGCCGAGCGTCCGGCGTTCGGTCATCGATCCACCTCCTGCTTCGGCCCGGCCGGCTTGCGGATGATGCTGACGCCGCCCATGATCGCGGCGCCGTTGATGGTGATGACCGGTGCGCCGGGCGGCGGCACCACCGGGGCACCCTTCCAGCGGCGGTCGTCGACGAAGGCACCCATCACCCCGACGCCGCGCTCGCGGACCGCGACGTCGTCGGGGACGATGATCTCGATGCCGCCCATGATCGCCACGGCGGTGATCGTCACGTGGTCCGCGCCCAGGTTGGCGTACCGCAGGTCGAGGCTGCCGCCGCCCATGACGGCGATCGCCGTGTACCGCGACGGCACCGTCCACACCCCCTTGCGCTCGAAGCCGCTGAAGAGGGCGACCGACAGGCTCGGCCCACCGTCACCGGTGACCCGCATGGACGCCGGTGGCTGGAGGTCGGTGGCCGGTGTGTGCAGCGGCGACTCGGACGTCGGGTCCACCAGGTCGTGGGTGAGCGGCTCGAGATCCTTGCGGTAGACGGCCGACCACGCGGCGGCGGTCCGCTCGTCGAACTCGGTGATGCTGAGCTGCCCGCGGCCCAGGGCATCGTGCAGCAGCCCCGCGGTACGCCGTCGGTCCAGGTCGCTCGCGCGCATCGGCACCGGCTCGGGGTGTGGTTCGGGTGAGGTCATGGCTCCTACGCTACGAGAGCGGGCACGATTGGGCCACGTTCGGCGGGGGCTATGCATAGGGGACGCCCGCCACCCCCCGACTGGCTGGCGTCCCCCACACGGCCGGCGGAACGCCTCGGAATCTTGCGGCAACGATCTCGATGTCCTGCCCTGCATGCTGAGAATAAGCCCAGGTAGTCGATTACGACAACTGCAGTAAGAGAATTTTCATCTATTCCGCCCGCTCGCCGCCGGCCCACTCGACCACCCGGTCCACGGGCCAGGTGGTGACGATCCGGTCGGGGGGCACCCCGAGCCGCTCGGCGCGCTCGGCGCCGTACGCCTTGAGCTCGAGCTGGCCGGGGGCGTGCGCGTCGGAGTCGATCGAGAACAAGCAGCCCATCTGCAGGGCCATGTCGATCAGCTCGTCGGGGGGATCCTGGCGCTCGAGCCGTGAGTTGATCTCGACCGCGACCCCGTTCTCGTGGCACGCGGCGAACACGGCCTCGGCGTCGAACGTCGACTGCGGCCGGGTGCCCCGGCCGCCCTGCAGGAGCCGGCCGGTGCAGTGCCCGAGGACGTTGACGCGGGGGTTCTGCACCGCGCGCACCATGCGGCGGGTCATCTGGCGCTGATCCATCCGCAGCTTCGAGTGCACGCTGGCGACCACGACGTCCAGTCGCCCGAGCATCGCCGGCGTCTGGTCGAGGGCACCGTCGTCCAGGATGTCGACCTCGATGCCCTTCAGCAGCCGAAAGTCGGGAGCGACGAGCTGGTTGATCGCATCGACCATCCGCAGCTGCTCCATGAGCCGCGACGCGCTCAGTCCGTTGGCGATCCGAAGGCGCGGCGAGTGATCGGTGAGGACGGCGTACTCGTGCCCCAGCTCCATCGCGGTCATGACCATCTCCTGGATCGGCGATCCGCCGTCCGACCAGTCGCTGTGCAGGTGGAGGTCGCCGCGCAGCAGGGCCGTGTAGCTGCTGGCGGTGAGCGGCTCGGCCTTGCGCTGCAGGTCCGCCAGATAGCTCGGCAGCTCACCGCGTACGGCCTGCCCGATCAGCTCAGCGGTCGTCTTGCCGATGCCCTCGAGCTCGCGCAGCGAGTCGTCGGCGACGCGTCGCTCCAGCTCGCCGGCCGGCAGCCCGATCACGACCTTCAACGCCGACCGGAAGGCCTCGATGCGGAAGCTGCTCTGCATGTCGCGCTCGAGCAGGGCGGCCGTCCGGCGGAGAGCCTGCTCGGGGGCGAGCGGGGCGGAGAGCGGCGGTGGAGGGGTGAGCACGCC
Organism: Cumulibacter manganitolerans; assembly: GCF_009602465.1. Classification (NCBI taxonomy): domain Bacteria; kingdom Bacillati; phylum Actinomycetota; class Actinomycetes; order Geodermatophilales; family Geodermatophilaceae; genus Cumulibacter; species Cumulibacter manganitolerans. Next base: position 45,444 of record NZ_WBKP01000001.1, read on the forward strand.
TCAAGTCTTCCCGATGGCGGCCGCGGCCGCGAGGTCAGTGCGACTCGGTGCGCCAGTTCTCCGCGGTCTGCAGCAGCCAGAAAACCACGAAGGCGACCATCAGCACGATCTCGATCCAGATCAGCCAGCCCCCGCCGCCGACCACCACGAACAGCGCGATCGCGGTCAGCACCGCCAGCGTCATGACCGCCGCGAGCACCACGTACGACCGGCGATACACGCCGGGGGTGAGCATCCGGAGCGTCGTGGGATCGCGGCGTCCGGCTCGGTCGGCGTTGATCACCGCCACGCAGGTGATGCAGGCGAACAGCCCCGACGCGGCGACATAGTGCGCGGTGACGAGATACCACTGTGGGCGGAGGAGCGCTGCGCCGACGCCGACTATGAAAAGAATCCAGACGGCGGCAAGCCCGGCGATGATGGCGCGCTCGCCGGCGCGCACCCGTCGCCACAGGGCGATGGTGATGTACACCAGCGCCGCGAGGACGACGCCGGCGAGCGTGCGCGAGGCGTTCGAGACCTCGGGGACGAACGAGCGCGGGACCGCGGTCGTCTCGCAGTTCACCACGCCGTACGGCGGTCCGATGGGGCAGACCGGCGTGGGCACGATGGCCACGACCATCGCGAACAGACCGGCGAGGTTGAGCAGGTTGTCCTCGGTGCCGGTACCGCCTTGCAGGGCGACCAGCGCCAGGCCGATCGCGCACAGCGCGCCGACGAACACCGTCTGCGCAGGGGAGTAGTAGTAGGCGCTGATCGAGCCCCGGATCCGGCTCTCCGAGACGGCGCTCAGGGTGACCGCGACGCCGATCGCGAACACTGCAGCGGCCAGCATCAGCCGCACGTAGCGATACGTGATGACCGCGGCACCGTCGCCGTCCGGCGGCGCAGCCAGGGAGGACGTCGTCATGCCTCCAGTCTGCGCGGCCGCGCAAGTGCTGGCCCCCGGGCATCGAAGATGAAAAGGTGCAGTCATGACTGATGCCGCCTCGTCACCACCCGAGCGGGTCGACTTCCACTTCGATCCGATGTGCCCGTTCGCCTACCAGACGTCGGTGTGGCTGCGCGAGGTCCGCCGGCTCACGGGCCTGCGGATCGACTGGCGGTTCTTCAGCCTGGAAGAGGTGAATCGCCGCGACGACCAGAAGCACCCGTGGGAGCGCGACTGGGCCTGGGGATGGTCGCTCATGCGGATCGGGGCCTGGTTACGTCGACGCGATCCCGAGCTGTTGGACGCCTGGTACGAACGAATCGGCCGCGAGCTGCACCTGGACGGCGGTCAGCCGCACGCGCCGGACAACGCGCGCGCCCTGCTGGCCGAGATCGGCGCGCCGCAGGAAGCGTTCGACGAGGCGCTCGCCGATCCGGTCACACACGACGAGGTACGTGCCGAGCACGAGAAGGTGATCGCCGCCGGAGGGTTCGGTGTGCCGACGATGTTCTTCCCCGACGGACAGGCCCTGTTCGGGCCGGTGCTCATCGACCCGCCGACCGGTGACGAGGCGCTCGAGCTCTGGAGGATGACCACGGCCTGGCTGAAGTTCCCGCACCTGTACGAGATCCAACGCCCCAAGTCGCCCGCCGACGAGCGGGCGATCCGGGCGACTCTCGAGCCCTACCTTCGCGGCCGGGATTGGATCAGCATCAACCGAGGCACCGAGATCACCTTCGAGGAGCGCGCATGAGCAACCCGACCCGCGACGAGATCGTCACCGGATACCTCGACGAGTTCGCCGCCCTGAGCGCGCTCATGCACGATCTGGGCGACGAGCGCTACGCCGCGCCGAGCATCCTTCCGGGGTGGCGGGTGACCGACGTGTTCGCGCATTGCCTGGGCACCGAGTACATGCTGCTCGGCGAGAAGCCGACCGTCGAGGTCGACGACTCACGAGCGCACCTGAAGAACCAGATCGCGGTCCGTAACGAGCAGTGGGTCGACACCATGCGTGACGACTCACCCGAGCGCATGCGGGAGCGCTGGGCCGACGTCACGGCTCGCCGCACCGCCGTCCTCGAGGGACAGTCCCAGGAGGACTTCGACGCTGAGTCCTGGACGCCGGTCGGCAAGGGCACGCTCGGTGACTTCATGCGGATCCGGGTGTACGACCTCTGGCTGCACGAGCTCGACGTGCGCGACAGCATCGGCTCACCCGGGCACGAGGGCGGCCCGGCCGCCGAGATCTCCATCGCCGAGGTCGAACGCGCGATCGGCTACATGGTGGGAAAGCGCGCACAAGCTCCCGACGGTTCGCGGGTCAATCTCGAGCTGACCGGGCAGGTTCCCCGCACCTACGGCATCACGGTGGCCGAGGGGAGGGCGAACGTGGGCGAGCTCGTCGACGACCCGACGGTGTCGTTACGGATGACCAGCACGGACTTCGCACGGCTGACCGGCAACCGGGGCGACATCGACGCCGTCGCCGCGCGGGTGGAGACCAGCGGTGACGTCGAGCTGGGGCGGCGCATCGCGCGCAGCCTCGGCTACACGATGTAGCTCACGCGGCGTCCCCCGTGATGGCGGTGCGCAGCTCCGAGAGGATCCGTGTCAGCACCCGCGAGACCTGCATCTGGGTCACGCCGAGACGCTCGCCGATCTCCTTCTGCGTCAGGTCCTCGAAGAACCGCAGATAGAGGATCTCCTTATCGCGCGGTCCGAGCCGACGTACCGCCGGGGCCAGCATGAGCCGTGCCTCGCTCTCGCGTCCGGGCCCGTCGTCCGCTCGCACGTACTGCCCGACGAGGGTCGGTCCTTGGCCTGCGGGCTGGTCCAGTGACGCCGGTGCGTAGCAGCTGCGGGCCAGGTCCGTCTCGTCGAGATCCTGCTGCGAGGCGCCTGTCTCCGCGCATAGCTCGGCGCGGGTCGGTGGGCGGCCGAGCTCGTGAGCGAGCCGCTCGAGGGCCCGCGTCATCTCCGACTGCAGCTCCTGCACGCGGCGCGGAGGCCGGATCGTCCACCCTTGGTCGCGGAAGTACCGGCGTACCTCGCCCCGCATGGTCGGGACGGCGTACGAGACCAGATCCCGATCCTTGGTGACGTCGAAGCGCAGGACTGCGTGCAGCAGCCCTTCGTAGGCCACCTGGCGCAGGTCGTCCAGCGGTACGCCGCGGTTGCGGTACCGGTTCGCGACGTCGTTCGCCACGTTGATGTTGATCATCACCACCTGCCGCCGCAGCCTGCTGCGGAACGGCTCACGGGCGCTCGCAGCGCGGATCAGCAAGCGCTTGGTCTCGGCTGCGCGCTCCTCGCGAGGAGCTGATTCGGACTGGATGGGCAGTCCCGGTCTGGGCACATCGGTCTTCACTGATTCCACGGGGAGCCTCGCCAGATAAGGCCGGTTCCAAGTCGCCGGTTTCTTCAGCGGGTGCCGGCGTGGATCTACTTCGACACTACATGCGCAGGCGCAAGGGTGGTACCGAAACGGAGAACCGATGTTTGGGGCTGCGGTGAGTGGGTACCGAAGACAGCGACGAGGAGTGGGCGGCGCCGAGCAAGCGCTCCTCGGCTCCGGTCCGGGTGCCGGTCGGTGCTGAACCGGGACGGTACCTTCCTGAGGCGGCGGGGTTGTAGAAGACTACGACCCTGTCGCTTCTTATGCGTCGCGGCTGAGCTCTCCGCGACGCAGCCGATGACTGGAGGCCGGGATGGAGGAGTCGGACGTCGCTGACGACGGACGCCAGGAAACCGCGACCGAGCGCGCTGACCGCAACTGGGACGAGCTGCTGCAGGAGTTCCGCGTGCTGCAGACCGGGCTGCAGGTCCTGGGCGGCCTGCTGCTGACCCTGCCCTTCCAGTCGCGCTTCCAGCATCTCGACGGCGTCCAGCTGACCTTCTATCTGTTCCTCGTCGTGCTGGCGACCGTCAACGTCACCCTGATCCTGGTGCCCATCGCGATTCATCGGCGGTTGTTCCGTCAGCGGCGCAAGCCGCAGCTGGTGGCACTCGGCCAGCGGATCGCCCGGCTGTCCATCGCGGGCATCGCCGTCCTGGTCGCCGGTGTCGCGTCCTTCGTCTTCGACGTCGTGCTGGGGCGGACTGCCGGGATCGTCGCTCTCGTGGCGCTCGCGGCGGTGGTGAGCGGGCTCATCGGGGCGGTGCCGTACGGCGCGGCACGATTCTGGGGCGAGAGCGGCTCTGACGAACAGCGCGACGAGCAGGTTGAGGGGATGAGGGAGCGATGACGACCGCGAACGCCTACTGGAACACCGGCCCCCGCCGCGGGGAGGTGCGTGAGGAGCGGCTGCCCGATCCCGGCCCGGGCCAGGCGCTCGTGCGCACGCTGCACTCCGGGATCAGCCGGGGCACCGAGTCGATCGTCCATGCCGCCCGTGTGCCTGAGGCGGTGCGGATCTCGCTGCGCGCGCCGCACCAGTCCGGCGACTGGCCCGGCCCGGTGAAGTTCGGCTACCTCAACGTCGGCGTCGTCGAGGCGGGGCCGCCGGAGCTCGTCGGCGAGCGGGTGTTCTGCCTGTTCCCGCACCAGGACCGGTACGTCATCGACGCCGCGGACCTCGTCGTGCTGCCGCCGGAGCTGCCCTCGCATCGCGCCGTGCTGGCCGGGACGATGGAGACCGCGGTGAACGCCGTCTGGGACGCCCGACCGGCGTACGGCGATCGGATCGCGGTGATCGGCGCCGGCATGGTGGGCGCGATGGTGGCCGGCCTGCTGCGGCAGTTCCCCTTGGCCCGGCTGGAGCTCGTCGACGTCAACCCCGACAGGGCGGCTCTCGCCGAGGCTCTCGGCGTCCGGCTGGTCGAACCCGGGGACGCGTCGCCGGAGTGCGACATCGTCGTGCACTGCTCGGCCACGGCAGCGGGGCTGGCGACCGGCCTGCGGTTGCTGGCGAACGAGGGCGAGCTGATCGAGATGTCCTGGTACGGCGACAACGCTCCGGAGGTACCGCTGGGCGAGACCTTCCACAGCCGCAGGCTCAGCATTCGGGCCAGCCAGGTCGGACAGATCTCACCGACCCGGCGAGGACGGCGCTCCTACCGCGACCGGCTGGAGCTGTCCATGGAGGCGTTGTGCGACGACCGCTACGAGCACTTCGTCTCCGGTCGGAGCGCGTTCGCCGATATCGTCGCAACGATGGACCGCGTCTGCACGGGGTCCACGGAGATCTGCCACGTTGTGGACTACTGAGCGATCCGAGGAGGACGCATGTTCAGCCTGACCGTACGCGGCCACATGATGGTGGCCCATTCCCTTCCGCGACCGGTCTTCGGACCGGCGCAGGGCCTGCACGGCGCGACCTATGTGGTGGAGGCGACCTTCCGTCGCGACGCGGTCGACGAGAACGGGATTGTGCTGGACATCGGCGCGGCCACCGACACGCTGCAGGAGATCCTCGGCGGGCTGAGGTACACCAACCTGGACGACAACCCTGCGACCGCGGGTCTGCTCACGACCACCGAGAACCTCGCGAAATTCGTCGCCGACTCGCTCGCCGAGCAGATGGATATCCCTGACATATCGGAGATCGAGGTCGTCCTCCGCGAGCACCCTGACGCCTGGTGCAGCTATCGGAGGTCGCTGTCCTGACGACGCAGGGCTTCGGCGACGGTCTCCATGCCCAGCGTCGGCGGCGTCGCGCGGTGGCTGAGGTCGAAGCGCAGGCAGGTGTCGTTGTCGATGAGCAGCCGGTGCACCGGCGGCCGTAGCGCGTCCCGGACGAGATCCGTGCCCTGGAAGCGGATCCCAGGGACGCCGTCGCCGAGCAGCGTCGGGGCCACCGTGAGGAACAGGTAGTCGAGGACGTCCGCCTGCACGAACCGGGAGACCGTGCGACCGCCGCCCTCGACGAGTACCCGGTGGAGACCACGGGCGGCGAGCTCGCGAAGAATCGCCTCGGGCTCGAAGGTGCCGTCGTGCGACTCCATCGGCACCACCTCCACGTGCGCGGCGGTGGACGGCGTCGGAGCGGCGGCAGCTGTGCGCGCGTCCACCAGCCACAGGGTGGGCGCCTGGTTGTCCTGCAGGACCTTCGAATGCGGCGGGATCCGCCGGTTCGGGTCGATGAGCACCCGGACCGGATTCGGCCCCGGAACCGCCCGCACGGTGAGCTGGCAGTCGTCCGCGGCGACCGTGTTGACGCCGACGACCACCGCGTCCACCAGCGCCCGCAGCCGGTGTAGGTGCTCGCGGTCGGCGTCCGAGGTCAGCTCCGCACCGTCGCCGGTGCGCGAGGCGATGAAGCCGTCGGCGCTCTGTCCCATCTGCGCGATCACCAGCGGGCCGTCGTGGCGCACCAGCGGTCCGTAACGGTCCACCAGCATCCTCGACGTCGGGCCCACGGCGACGGCGGGCGTCTGCATCTGGAGGAGATCGGCCCAGCAGTCGTCCTGCGGCGGGGCGGCATGGCCCATGCGGTTGATCTTGGTGTCGATGTAGCGGGCGTTCTCAGGGCGGCTGGGGACCCACAAGGGATCCCGTCCGACCACCTTGATGCCGAGGTTGTGCAGCGCGAGGGCCTTGGCCGGGTTGTTGCTCAACAACGTGATCGTGTCGACGCCGAGATCGCGCAGGATCCCGGCTGCGGCGTCGTACGAGCGCGCGTCGATCGAGTGACCCAGCTCGACGTTCGCATCCAGCGTGTCCAGCCCGTCGTCCTGCAGCTCGTAGGTGCGAAGCTTCTCCAGCAAGCCGATCCCGCGGCCCTCGTGGCCGCGCAGGTAGATCACCGCGCCTCGTCCCACCGCAGCGATCTGCGCGAGCGCCGCGTCCAGCTGCTCGCCGCAGTCGCAGCGGTAGGAGCCGAATCCGTCACCGGTCAGGCACTCCGAGTGCAGACGGACCGTGGGCGGTCCCGCGCCGTTGTCGTTGCCGAGATCGCCCATCGTCAAAGCGATGTGCTCTGTGCCGTCACCGTCGCGATACCCGAGCATCCGGAAAACACCGTGACGACAGGGGAGGCGCGTTGCGGCGACGCGGCTGACGGGGGCGATCGATGCGCTCATGGTGGACACATTGGCACGCTTTGTGCGTCGTCGCCATCGTCCGACGCTCGGGAGCGTCTCTTCGCCGACGGCACGCATGCTTTACGCCGTGCTGGGTACTACAGATCCTTGCAGCCGATCAGCACTCAAGGAAGCCGAACACCCCATGTGCTAGGCATGAGAACGTCTCCACGACTGCGCCGCCAGGCGCGAGCCGAAAGGGAAGCAGGTGCGCGAGGTTTCCAGCTATAACCCGATACCACCGAGATCAGCCATACGGCGCCGACGGCCCCTCGTGCTGCTTCTCGCGGCGGTCCTGGCCGGGGCGACCGGCTGCGCGAGCTCGCCCGACAGCAGCTCCAGCTGGCGTTCGGACGCCGGCCAGATCGCACACGACGTCGCCGGGCAGCTGGCGATCACCCGGGTGGCTATGCAGGCCCGCGAGCAGGACCGGTTGCCGACGGCGTACGCGACGATGACCACCACGAACGCCCAGGACTCCGGCCTGTCGAGCATCGACGACTTCGCCGACCTGTACCCGCCGCCGGAGCTGTTCGACATGCATGACGAGATCGCGGCGCTGCTGCGGGAGGCGGGCGACCTGCTCGTGCGCAGCCGGATCGCGATGGCCGGGGACGGGGATCCCGCGACGCTGATCGAGCAGACCGCCGACCTGCAGAAGCAGCTGCTGGACGAGGAGCGCAAGCTGCAATGAAGCTGAAGAAGCTCCTGAGTGTCGCGCTCGGCATCCTCACCGCGATCGGCGGGTTCGTCGACGCGGGAGACCTGGTGACGAACGCTGTCGTCGGATCCCGGTTCGGCATGTCGCTCACCTGGGCCGTCGTAATCGGTGTGCTGGGCATCTGCGTCTATTCGGAGATGTCCGGCCGCATTGCGGCGGTCAGCGGGCGGGCGACGTTCGACCTGGTGCGTGAGCGCCTCGGCCCGCGCGTCGGCCTGGCCAACCTGGTGGCGTCGATGGCCGTCACCTTTCTGACGCTGGTCGCCGAGATCGGTGGCCTGGCGCTGGCGCTGGAGCTGCTGAGCTCGGTGAGCTACCTGCTGATCGTCCCGTTCCTCGCATTGCTGCTGTGGGTCGTGCTCTGGAGAGCGAAGTTCGCGGCGATGGAGAACGTCGTCGGCCTCGCCGGGCTGTCGCTGATCGTCTTCGCCGTCGCGGTCTGGCAGCTCGGTCCCAGCTGGTCGGCGTTCGGATTGGACGCGCTGCTCGCCCGCAAACCCGGCGAGGAGTCGTGGACGACGTACGCCTTCTACTTCGTGGCCTTGTTCGGCGCGGCCATGACGCCGTACGAGGTGTTCTTCTTCTCCTCCGGCGGCGTCGAGGAGCACTGGAAGCCCAGCAGCCTGGCCACGATGCGCGCGAACGTCTTCATCGGTTTCCCCCTCGGCGGCCTGCTCTCGTTGTCGATCGCCGGGGCGGCCACCCTGGTTCTGCTGCCGGCGCACGCGTCCGTGGAGAGCCTCGGCGCGGTCGGCCTGCCGGTGGCGATGGCGCTGGGCAAGGTCGGCGTCGCCATCATGCTGCTCGGGTTCGTGGCCGCGACGTTCGGAGCGGCCTGCGAGACGGGACTGTCGATCGGCTACAGCATCGCCCAGTATTTCGGCTTCCAGTGGGGCAAGCTGGTACGGCCGCGCGAGGCCGCGGCGTTCCACTCCATCGTCCTGGTCTCGATCGTGGCGGCGGTCGGCGTCCTGCTCACGACCGTCGACCCGATCATGGTCACCGAGATCTCGGTGGTGTTCTCCGCCGTCGCGCTCCCGCTGACCTACTTCCCGATCCTGGTGGTCGCCAACGACCGGAGGTATCTCGGCGACCACGTCAACGGAAGGCTGGCCAACGGTCTGGGCGTCGTCTACCTGATCCTGCTGACGATCATCTCGCTGGCGGCCCTCCCACTGATGATCATCACCGGCATGGGGAAGTGAGCACCGATGACTCGGACGAACCCTGACCGCCACGAGCTCGATGCCAACCTCGAGCTGCTGGATCGGCAGATCATCGACAGCGACGGGCTGTTCGCCGGGAAGGTCGACGACCTGGAGCTGACCGCCTCGGGTGAGCGCGAGCTGAGCCTGACCGGGATCCTGGTCGGCGCACCGGCGCTGCTGCCCCGGTTCGGCGGTCGCCGGACGGGTGAACGGTTGCTGCGCGGCTGGCACGGCCTCGTCCCCGTCCGCTCCGACCGCAACACGCCGGGCCGCATCGACATCCGCGCGGTTCGCGCCCTCGACAGCGCCGTCCACCTCGACCGGTCGCGGGACGGCGTGGCGCAGGTGCAGCCGCAGGGAGAGCCGCACGTGCACAGCCTCAACCGGCTGTCGAACCTGCGGCTCACCGGCCCGCAGGCCCGCGAGAAGGACCGGATCCTCGACGTCCGGCTCGCCTACAGCGGCTCGACGCTGTCCTCGGCGTATGTCACCGGGCTGATCGTGGGACCGGCCGGACGACCCGGCTCGATGCTGGGGTACGAGCGACGCGCGGAGCAGGGGCCGGCGCTGCTGGCCGCGGTCGTGGGCCGGATCCATCGGCACGCCCGCTACCTGCAGCTCAGCGAGGCGGTCCACATCGACTGGGCGGGCGGCCGGATCGACGTCGGCGCGGGGGCCGACTACGGCGAGCTGCGCCCACCGAAGGCCCCGAGACACGTCCGCGAGCCGCGCCGCGGCGCGTAGCGAGACCGCCCGGCGCCCCGCCAGGTGCTGATCCTGGTGGAGTGGGAGGCGTGCGACCGGCGGCGGGTCGCCGGGAGGGGTGCGACCGGCGCGGAGGTGCGGCGGACGCCGGCGGCGAGGGCCTCGCGACGTCGGGAATGCGGTCGGCAGCCTGCACTGCCAGACTGTGGGCATGATTGCTCGCCTCGTCGCGACGGCGCTCGCGACCGCCCTCGCCGCCTGGCTGATACCGGGCATCACCCTGACCGGCAGCTCGGACACCGACAAGATCTTCACGCTGATCGGCGTGGCGATCATCATCGGGCTGGTCAACGTCTTCGTGAAGCCGGTCGTGACGCTGGTGTCGGGCTGCCTCGTGCTGCTCACGCTCGGGCTGTTCCTGCTCGTCATCAACGCCCTGATGCTGCTGCTCAGCTCGTGGATCGCCGGCAAGCTGTCCCTGGGCTTCCACGTCGACGGATTCCTGGCCGCGCTCCTCGGCTCCATCGTGATCAGCGTCGTGAGCGGCGTGCTGTACGCCGTCCTCAACCGCGGCGGTGACCGCGACCGCCTCGATCGCTGAGCGCGACCGCCTGCCCACATCCCGTCTCGCACCACCGTTCACCGAACGATCGCGCGAGAGGCGCCTTGTCCACTCCGGATGGACAAGGCGCCTCTCGGGTGACGTCTTGAGGAGACCCTGGGCGGTCCGAGGCCCCTCGTCGCGGCTCAGCCGGGGCTAGCGGACGACGAAGTCGTCCCAGGCGGTGCCGAGGTACTCGACGAACGCCTCGCCCAGGTGCTCCGAGCGCAGGTAGTCGGCGGTGACGGGCGTCGGCGTCGCGGCGAACGCCGGATCGTCCATCGCGCGTCGCGAGAAGTCGTGGTGCAGGATCGCCGCGCGCCCGACGAACACGAAGTCGGCTCCGCGGTCGAGCGCCCACCGGGCCTGTGCCGCGTCGCGGACGGTCCCGGCCACCCCGAGCCGGGTGGTGCCCCTCGGGATGCCGGTGAAGTGCTCGATCAGCGGCTTGCGCTCCTGCGTGTCGTCGTGCGGCAGCTTGGCGATGTCCCACAGCGACATGTCGAGGTAGTCCAGGCGGCCGTCGGCCATGACCTCGCCGGCCAGCCGTTTCATCTCGCCGAGGTCGACGCCGTGCCGCTCGCCGGACAGCCGCACGCCCACGCTGAACCCGGCGCTCGTCGCCGCGGTCGCCCCGTCGATCATCTCGCGGATCATCCGGGTCCGGTTCTCGTACGACCCGCCGTACTGGTCGGTGCGGTCGTTGTTCTTGGTGTCCAGGAACGCGCAGGGCAGGTAGCCGTGCGCGCCGTGCAGCTCGACGCCGTCGAAGCCGGCCTGCTCGGCGCGTACGGCGGCCGCGGTGAAGTCCTCGACGACCCGCTGCACCTCGCCGGTGGTGAGCGCTCGCGCGCCGAACCGGGCGTCGTCCCACGGGGCGACGGCTTCGTGACCGGAGATGTCGGCGGACGCGCGCCGTCCGCCGTGGTGCAGCTGGACGACGGACATGCTGCCCTCGGCGTTGATCGCCTCGGCCAGCCGGGTGAGTCCCGGGAGGTGGGTGTCGGAGGAGATGCCGAGCTGGCCGGGGAACGCCTTGCCCTCCGGCGAGACGTACGCCGCGCAGGTCATCGTCATGCCGAACCCGCCGCGGGCACGCGCGACGAGCCAGTGGAACTCGTCGTCGGAGAGCGTCCCGTCGTCATTGCTCTGCCAGTTGGTCAGCGGTGCCAGCGCGAACCGGTTGGACATCGTACGGCCGCTGGTGAAGGTCAGATCGTCAGAGAACACCATCTGAGAGTAGACGGCCCTCGGCGGCGGGTGGGACGCCCTGGTGCTCGGTCGGCTCGCATGGCACCCTGAGAGTTGACACGAGAGTCATATCTGCCGGACACGAGGAGAGGCCCTTTGTACGCAACCGAGCACGCCAGGCGGACCCCCGACAAGCCGGCGATCATCATGGCCGGCAGCGGCCGCGTGTACTCCTTCCGCGAGTACGAGGAGCACGCCAACGAGGCGGCTCACCTGTTCCGCGAGCTCGGGCTGCAGAACGGCGACACCGTCGCCCTGGTGCTGAGCAACACCCCGGAGTACATCTTCTGCAAGGCCGCCGCCGAGCGGGCCGGGCTGCGCTTCGTGTGCATCAACACCCACCTGCAGGCCGACGAGCTGCAGTACATCGTGGCGGACGCCGAGGCCTCCGTCGTGGTGTGCGACGCGACCACGCTCGAGGCCATCCGGTCGCTGCCCGACCGGTGCCCCGGCGTACGGCGCTGGCTGGTGTCCGGCGTACCCGCCGACGGGGTCTTCGAGAGCTATGAGGCGCTGATCGCGCCGCAGCCGGCGACGCCGATCGAGGACGAGCGGCTCGGTGGCGGCATGCTCTACAGCTCCGGCACCACCGGCCGCCCGAAGGGCATCATCCGGCCGATCCCGGACACCGACCCGACGGACAACCTGCCGGTGTACCAGTTCACGAACGCGATCTTCCAGCTGACGCCGGAGATGACGTACCTGAGCACCGCCCCGCTGTACCACTCGGCGCCGCACAGCGCCCTGCTGGGCGCGGTGCGGCTGGGCGCGACGAGCGTCGTGATGGAGAAGTTCGACGCCGAGCAGTTCCTCGCGCTCGTGGAGAAGTACGGCGTGACCACCACCCAGGTCGTGCCCACGATGCTCAACCGGATCATGCGGTTGCCGAAGGAGACCCGCGACAAGTACGACATCTCGACGCTGAAGACGGTCGTGCACGGCGCGGCGCCGATGCCCCCGCAGCTCAAGCGACAGGTCATCGACGAGTGGGGTCCGGTGCTGTACGAGTACTACGGCGCCACCGAGGGGCACGGCTTCTGCTGCGCGAGCTCCCAGGAGTGGCTCGAGCGCCCGGGCACCGTGGGCAAGTCGATCCTCGGCGAGATCGTGATCCGCGATGCAGAGGGCAACGAGCTGCCGCCGCTGCAGGAGGGCACCATCTGGTTCCGCGGGGCGACGAACTTCAGCTACAAGGGCGATGCAGAGCGCACGGCTCAGCAGCAGTCACCGGACGGCACGATGGCCACCGTCGACGACGTCGGGTACGTCGACGAGGACGGCTACCTGTTCCTGACCGACCGCAAGTCGCACATGATCATCTCCGGCGGTGTGAACATCTACCCGCAGGAGATCGAGGATCTGCTGATCACCCATCCCGACGTGCAGGACGCCGCGGTGATCGGCGTCCCGGACCCGGACTTCGGCGAGCAGGTGAAGGCGGTCGTCATCCGGACGCCGTCCGAGCGCAGCGACGAGGAGGTCGCCTCGGCGCTGATCGAGCACTGCCGGGCGCACCTCGCGCATTTCAAGGCGCCACGCACGATCGACTTCGTCGACGAGCTGCCGCGGACGCCGACCGGCAAGCTGCAGAAGAAGCTGCTGCGCCAGCAGTACGCCGGTCGGTCCTGAGCTCACGCGCTGCCCTGAGAAACGAATCTGCGGGGGTGCGAGACACGGTAATCGCTGATTATCGTGTCCCACACCCCCGCAGATCGCAGGGTGGACGCCGGAGCTAGCCGACGATCAGGCCCTGGGTGGCCGTGCGCGCCTTGGCCAGGCGCTCGGTGACGTCGGCCCAGTTGACCACGTTCCACCACGCCTTGGCGTAGTCGGCCTTGACGTTCTTGTACTGCAGGTAGAAGGCGTGCTCCCACATGTCCAGCATGAGGATCGGGGTGAGGCCGATCGGGACGTTGCCCTGCTGGTCCCACAGCTGCACGATGATCAGCTGCTGGCCGATCGAGTCCCACGCCAGGATCGCCCAGCCGGAGCCCTGGATCGTGGTCGCGGCGGCCTCAAACTGGCCCTGGAATGCCTCGAACGAGCCGAAGAACTCGTCGATCGCGGCCGCGACGTCACCGTCGGGACGGTCGCCGCCCTCGGGGCTCATGTTCTTCCAGAAGATCGAGTGGTTGGTGTGCCCACCCAGGTTGAACGCGAGGTTCTTCTCCAGCATCGGGACGGTCGCGAAGTCGCCGGACTCGCGGGCCGCGCCCAGCTTCTCCAGCGCCGCGTTGGCGTCGTCGACGTACTTCTGGTGGTGCTTGTCGTGATGCAGCTGCATGATCTCGCCGCTGATGTGCGGCTCGAGCGCTGCGTAATCGTATGGAAGGTCGGGCAGCGAGTACTTCGCCATGATTCGTTTCTCCTTCTCGTCGGACGTCACCATTCTGCCCCACCTGACCTTTTGTGCAATGCGGCTGCCGAGCCGCGGTGGGGCCTGCTCGCAGACTACTTCTGGTAGGGCGCCTTGTACTCGTCGGCCTCCTTGGAGGAGAACAGATCGCCGGTCTTGACCAGGCCGGTGGGAGCGTTGGGGTCGACCTTCAGGATGTACGCCTCGCGGCTGGTCGGCTCGCCGTGCTTGGAGAGGTCGAGCTTGCCGGTCAGGCCCTTGGTGTCGACGCTGGTGATCTGCTCGCGCGCCTTCAGGATGCCGGCGCGGGTCAGGTCGCCGTTGTCGCAGGCCTTCTTGAGGATCTGCTCGAACGCCATGCCGAAGACGTAGCCCGACGGGATCGCCTTCTCCGGCTCCTCGGGGTACTTCTTCTTGTACTTTTCAGCGATATCGACCATCGCGGCATTGTCGGTGTCGCTGTAGGCGTCGACCGAGTTGAGGAAGAGGTAGTTCTGCTGCAGCGCCTGGGACGTCGCCTGGTCCTTCAGCAGCGAGACGGAGTACGTCGGGTTGTTGCCGATCATCGGCACGTTGAGCCCCTGCGCGACGTTCTGCAGCGCGACCGAGCCGAGCGCTCCCGGGGTGACCGCCAGCGCGATCGCCTTGACGCCGGCCTCCTTGAGCTTGGTGATCGTCGCCGTCATGTCGGTGTCGCTCGCCGAGACGGTGGCCTCGACGACCTCCATCTTGTGCTCCTTGGCGTACGCCTTGGTGCCCAGCAGCGAGTTCTGGCCGTACTCCGAGTCGACGTAGATGTGGCCGATCTTGTCACCGTCGGCGATCTTGCCTTCCTTCTGCAGGTAGGCCAGGCCGTTGACCATCTCCACGTCGTACGTCTGGCCGATCATCAGGATCGACTCGGAGTCGAGGTTCACCGACGCGGTGGCCGAGGGGATGCTGAGCATCTTCTCGTTGGTGAGCTTCTGCTTCAGCGCCGCGAGCACCGGCGAGCCGTTGACCTGGATCATCGCCGCGACCTCGGACTTCATCTTCTCGTAGAGCGGCACGGCGTTGTCGGCCTTGTAGCCGTGGTCCTGGACGTTGAGCTTGATCTGGCGCCCGCAGATGCCGCCGGCGGCGTTGATGTCGTCGACCCACAGCTCGTTGCCGTGGGTGTTGGCCAGGCCGGTGGCCTTGAAGACGCCGGACGCGTCGGTGAGCGCGCCCAGCGTGATGGTGTCGTCGGTGACGCCGAGGTCGGTCTTGACGTCGCCCTTGCCTCCACCGCTGTCGCCGCCGCCCTGCGCCTTGGTGCTGCAGCCGGTCAGTGCAACGACGGCCACGACGGTGGCTGCGGTGCCGGTGAGGAGGGTCTTGCGAACAGTCATGTGGAGCACTCCAGAATCCTTAGCGAAGCAAACTTTCCGGTTAGAGCATGGCGCGGCCGTTACACCCGTGTAAACCGAAATGCCCAATTCTCGGGTGTGACCTGCGCAATGCACAGCGTCTGCACTGGATGGCGGGTGGTCCGAGCAGCGCGTGCCTGGCCCGATGCCCGGGGAGCGCTGAGACGTGCGGATGCCGGCCGACCCTGGAGCGGGCCGCCGGGGCTATGCCTGGCGGCGGGTGAACGCGAGTGCGAACTCGTTGCGGGTGTCGTCGATCGCCTCGCGCTCGTGCAGGTTGCGCCAGCGGTTGTTCAGCCGCTTCTGCTGCGCGATGACGTGCCGGCTGCTCTCGGCGGTGCTGGCTAGCAGCGCGGTGCAGGCTGCCTCCGGGTCCTCCTCGATGCGATTGAGGTAGCCGCGCTGCAGCATCAGCTCCGCGTCGTACTTGTCGGCGGTGAGGACCAGCTCGGTGGCGAGGGTCCAGCCCATCAGCCGGTGCAGGTTGACCGTCTCCAGCACCGAGGGGATGTCGATGCGGACCTCGGGCATCTGGAAGAACGTGCCCGGGGCGGCGACGCGGAACTCGGCGGCCGCGGCGATCTCCAGGGCGCCACCGACGACGTACCGGCGCATCGCGACAGCCACCGGCACCGGGCAGTCCTTCACGGCCTGGCAGACGTCGCCGAGCCGGGTGATGATGTCGTACGCGCGGTTGGGATCGTCGGTCTCGAACAGCGAGGTGTCCATCCCGGCCGAGAAGCCCGCGTCGTGGCTCGCGCGCAGCAGCACGCCGCGCACGCCCTCGTCGGCGCCGGCCTGCTCGAGCGCGTCGACGAGCTCGTCGAGCATCTGCCACGTCAGGCTGTTCGCGCGCCGCGCGTTGTCCAGCGTGATGATTCGGACGGCGCCGTCGGTCTCGGTCTGGATGCTCATCGAGCAGGTCCTCCTGGGGTAGTGGCGCGTGCCGGCGCCGGTCGGATGTGCGTCAGCGCGCGGCGGAACGCGGCTGCACGCTGAGGGTGGTGGTCGCGAACTCGGCCACCGTCCGGTGCCACACCGGCGCCCGCATGAGCATCGCGTGGCCCTCGTTGGGCAGCAGCTCGAGCCGGACGTCGACGTCCCGCGCCCGCAGCCGCTCGGCGTACCGCTCGGTGAGGGCGGGGTCGGTGATCCGGTCGGAGCGCCCGTGCATGAGCAGCGCCCGCTGCCCAGACTGGGCGTGCACGCCGTCCGATTCGACGATCCACGGCGCCAGGGCAGCCACACCGACGACGTCCTGCTCGCCGGCCAGGTTGAGCGTGACGCGGCCGCCCATCGAGTGCCCGACCAGCACGATCGGCGTGTCCGGGTGTGCGGCGCGCACCTGATCGAGTGCCCACCGGGTGCCGTCCAGCGGCGACTGCCGGTGGCCGTTCCAGCCCAGCAGCTCGTTGCGCACGCGTAGCACGCCGACGCGGGGCCCGGCGGCGCGTCGTACCGCCCACGCGAACGGCAGCATCCGCAGCACGGCCGGGTTCCACCACTGCACCGCCATCAGGCTGGTCTCGGCGCCGCCGTGCAGCACGACCACGACGCCGTCGCACTCGTCCGGCAGGTAGCCCCTCACCTCAGCAGTCATGTGCTCGAACGTACCCGCGGACGCCGCGGCGCCGCCCGCCGGGCGGCAGGTTCCGGGCACCGCGCGAGGAAGGCGTGCTGGGCACGGATCGGGATGAAATCTGTCGGCCGCTGGTGCCACCATGGACGGATGACGACCTCGACACAGTCGGCGGGCGACGCGTCGGCCCGACCGGCCTCGGCGACTCAGGAGCCCGACTCTCCGCAACCGTCGGCACCGGCGAGCGCGTGGCCGGCGCTGTGGGCGATGGTCATCGGCTTCTTCATGATCCTGGTCGACTCGACGATCGTGTCCGTGGCGACCGACTCGATCATGGTCGGGCTGCGTACCGACCTCAACAGCGTGGTGTGGGTGACCAGCGCCTATCTGCTGGCGTACGTCGTCCCGCTGCTGGTCAGCGGGCGGCTCGGCGACCAGTTCGGGCCCAAGCGCATCTACATGATCGGCCTCGTCGTGTTCACCGTCGCCTCGGGGCTGTGCGGGCTGGCGGGGTCGATCGAGCTCCTGATCTTCGCTCGCGTGCTGCAGGGTCTCGGCGCGGCGCTGATGACGCCGCAGACCATGGCGGTGATCACCCGCACCTTCGCTCCCGAGAAACGCGGGACGGCGATGGCCCTGTGGGGCTCGGTCGCCGGCGTGGCGATCCTCGTCGGCCCGCTGGCCGGCGGGCTGCTCACCGAGACGCTGGGCTGGCAGTGGGTGTTCTACGTCAACGTCCCCGTCGGCATCATCGCGCTCGTCGCCGCTGCCCGGCTCGTGCCGCGCCTCGAGACGCACGCCCACCGGTTCGACTTCGCCGGGATCGCGCTGAACACGATCGGCCTGTTCGCCCTGACGTACGGGTTGCAGGAGGGCCAGAAGCGCGACTGGGACTCCGTGGTGTGGTCGCTGATCGCGGCCGGTCTGGTGCTGCTGGCCGCCTTCGTGTGGTGGCAGTCGGCGAATCGTCGCGAGCCGCTGATGAGCCTCGAGCTGTTCCGCGACCGCAACTTCAGCCTGGCCAACATCGGCATCTGCGCGATGGGCTTCGCGGTCACCGGCATGGCGATCCCGCTGATGCTGTTCGCCCAGAAGTCGATGGGCCTGACTGTGATCCGCTCGGCGATGCTGATGATCCCGCTGGCGATCGGGTCGATGGCGCTCGCGCCGCTCGCGGGCCGGCTGACCGACCAGCTGCACCCGCGGCTGCTGGCCGGTATCGGCTTCGCCGGCCAGGCGATCGGGCTGTTCTGGCTGGGCCAGGTCCTCGGCGACAAGACCGCCGTCTGGCAGATCCTGCTGCCCATCGGGCTGCTCGGTCTGAGCGGCTCGTTCGTGTGGGCGCCGCTGGCCGCGACGGCCAACCGCAACCTGCCCATGCGGCTGGCCGGCGCCGGTTCCGGCGTCTACAACATGACCCGCCAGGTCGGCGCCGTCCTCGGCAGCGCCGCTATCGGGGTGCTGATGCAGAACCGGATCTCGCACCACTTCGCTCCCGTGCTCGCGCAGCAGGGCGCGCCGTCGGGCGGCGGTGGCGGTTCGTACGCGTCGGCGACCGGCGCGCTGCCCGAGCCGCTGCGCGAGCCGTTCGCGCGCGCGATGGGCGAGTCGCTGTACCTCGCGGCGGCCGTGCTCGTCGTCGGCATCGTCGCGGCGCTGTTCTTCGCCCGGCCGACGCATTCCGGCATGCGGCCGCGGCGCGGTGCCGACGTACCCGCGGAGGCGACCGCCGCACGCGGCTGATATCCCGGCTCTGACAGCATGGCGAGCATGGCCCTGCTGCTCAACGACGACGACGTCAAGGATCTGCTGACCCCGCAGCTCGCGATGCGAGCGGTCCGCGGCGTCATCGCGGGGTTCGCCCGCGGTGACGTGGTGGCACCCGCTCGGGTGACCGCCGATCTCGGCGCCGGTCAGATGACATACACGACCGGCGCCACTGCCGAGGTGTACGGCTACCGCAGCTACGACAGCCTCGCGCCGGGGAAGGTCGACCAGGTGGTGACCTGTCTCGACCGGGCCACCCGACGGCTGAAGTACGTGCACGCCGGCAGCCTCGTCGGCATCGCGCGCACCGGCGCGATCGGCGGCGTCGCGGTCGACGCGCTCGCCGCTGCGGACGCCACCTCGCTGGCGTTGATCGGGACCGGCATCCAGGCGTACTGGCAGGCCTGGGCGATCGCCGCCACCCGGCCGCTGACCGACGTACGCGTCTACTCGCCGACCGCCGACCACCGGGTCGCGTTCGCCCGGCGGCTGGTCGACCGGCTCGGGCTGCCCGCACGGTCGGTCGACCATCCTCGCGACGCGGTCGACGGGGCGCAGATCGTCGTCCTCGCGACGACCGCCCACGAGCCGGTGGTCGAGGCCGGCTGGATCGCCGACGCCGCGCATCTCAGCTCGCTCGGTGCCAAGGTTCCCGGCGCCGCCGAGTACGACGAAGCGCTGCTCGAGGAGTCGTTCGTCAGCACCGACTCCCTCGCCCAGCTCGAGGCGCTCACGGGCAGCACGCAGGGCGTCGAGCACCTCGGCCACCACCTCGATCCAGGTCCGGACCGACTGCGCGGACGCCGGCTGACCTTCTTCCAGTCGTGCGGCCTGGGCGGCACCGAGGTGGCGCTTCTCGACGCGCTGGGAGCAGCGGTCGTCGCGCAGTCGCCGTCCGCCCAGGCGTAGGGCCGACATGACCATCGAGAAGGAGCGGACGACGCCGCCGTCGCGGGCCGCGCGCACGCCGGCGCGCACCCGGTTCGCCGCCGGGACGCTGCTCGGCGTGCTGGCCGCGACGGTCACCGGGCTGCTGGCGGACCCGCGGTACGCCGTCGGCGTGGGGTGGTGCGTGGCCTGCCTCGTCTGGTTGCTGTGGATCTGGATCTCCTTGGGCCCGATGACGCCGGGTCAGACCCGTGTGCACGCGGTGCGCGAGGACCCGGGGCGCGGCACGGTCGACCTGGTGATGGTCCTGGCGGCGCTGTTCAGCCTGGGCGCGGTCGGCTACTACTTCGCCCAGGCCGGGAAGGCCGACGGGGCCGACCGCGTGGTGGTCACCCTGCTGGGCGTCGCGACGATCGCGCTGTCCTGGCTGCTGATCCACACGACGTTCGCGCTGAAATACGCCCACCTCTACTACTTCGACGGCGTGCGCGGCATCGACTTCAACAGCGAGGACGATCCCGACTACCGCGACTTCGCCTACTTCGCGTTCAACCTCGGCATGACCTACCAGGTCTCCGACACGTCGGTCAGCGACAAGGCGATCCGGCGCACCGTCCTGCGGCACTGCCTGCTGGCGTTCGTGTTCGGCGTGGTCATCATCGGCGCGGCGGTCAACATCATCGCCGGCCTCGGCTGAGCAGCGATTCTGGTCGGCTCGGCCTTTCCTGGTGACGCGTACGTCGCTGGTCGACCTCGCCAGAGGATCAGCGGTCACTTGACTAACGTGTCATGTTTCTACAGGCTACGGAAGACCGCCCGCCGTCCGCGGACGGCATGCCTGAGTGCAAGGGGATCGATTGTGTCGGATGCCGACTCTGGAAGTCTCGTGCAGCGCGAGGATCAGGATGGCTTGGTGGTGCCGACCGTGACCCGACCGGACAAGCGCGACGCGCTCACCGTCGCGAGATTCCAGCAGCTGCGCTCGCAGGGAAGCAGCCGATGAACCTGGACCGGGATCCCGCGCTGGAGGCGTTCCGCACGGAGGTTGCGGCGTTCCTCGACACCGCACCCACCGACGCCATCCGCGAGGCGGGTCGGCGTACGACCAGCGCGTTCGCGCCGTTCGACCAGGCCATGCAGTGGCAGCGCATTCTGAACGACAAGGGATGGGCCGCGCCGGGCTGGCCGGCGGAGTACGGCGGCACCGGCTGGAGCCTCGAGCAGCGGTACGTCTTCAGCGAGGAGTACGCCCGCCGCGATCTGCCACCGCTGCTTCCCAACGGCCTGCAGATGGTCGGCCCGCTGATCATCGACAAGGGCACCGACGAGCAGAAGAAGCGCTACCTGCCGGGGATCCTCTCCGGAGCGGATTACTGGACGCAGGGCTACTCCGAGCCCGGGTCGGGCTCGGACCTGGCCTCGCTGCGCTGTTCCGCGGTGCGCGACGGCGACGACTACGTCATCAACGGAAGCAAGATCTGGACGACGCTCGCGCATCGCGCGAACCGGATGTTCATGCTGGTGCGTACCAGCACCGACGGGCCGAAGCAGGCCGGCATCACGTTCCTGCTGCTGGACCGGGTCGACTACCCGGGAATGCAGATCCGCCCCATCGTCAATCTGGCCGGCGAGGAGGAACAGTGCGAGGTCTTCTTCGAGGACGTGCGGGTGCCGGCGTCCGGTCGCGTCGGTGAGGAGAACGACGGCTGGGCGATCTCGAAGCATCTGCTGACCTACGAGCGCGGGGCGTCGGTCACCGCGCCACGGATGCGTCGTCACCTCGAGCAGATCCGTGCGGCCGCGCGGACGGTTCCCTCGCCGTACGGCGGCAACCTCGCGGACGATCCGGTCTTTCAGCGTGACCTCGGGGAGGTCGCCGCGGACGTGATCTCGTTCGAGTGCGTGGAGAAGCTCATCCACAGCGGTCATCCGATGGCCAAGGATCCGGCGACACCGTCGATGAACAAGGTCCTGGGCAGTGAGATCACTCAGCGGCTCACCGTGCTGCGAACCCGGGTCGCCGGCGTCGGCGCCGTTCCGCGACAGCTCGAGGCGATCGAGGTCGGGTCCGGCGTGGAACCGCTGGGCAGTGAGTTCGAGCTGACCGCGATGCCCTGGTACCTCAACAGCCGAGCGACCACGATCTACGCCGGCACCAACGAGGTCCAGCGCGATCTGGTTGCCCGCACGCTGGGCCGGCGCTGACGGAGGAGACATGGACCTTACCTACACCAGCGAGCAGCAAGCGCTCCGTGACAGCCTGTCTCGCTACCTGGACCGCACGTACACGTTCGATCAGCGCCAGGAGCTGCTTCGGTCCGACCGCCCGTGGTCGGGTGACGCGTGGAAGCACTTCACCGAGCTCGGACTGACCGCCCTGCCGTTCGACGAGGAGGCCGGAGGGATCGGCGGCACGATGGCCGACATCGTCGCCGTGGGCGAGATATTGGGCGAGTACCTCTGTGTCGAGCCATATGTGTCCTGCGTGGTTCTCGCCGGACAGGCGCTGCGCGCCGCCACCGGCTCGGACCCGGCGAGCAGACTGCTCGAGGCCGTCATCGGCGGCGAGGCCCAGGTCGCATTCGCCCATGAGGAAGGCGCCGGCACGCCGGCCGCCGCGCACGTGGCGTTGACCGCGCGCGAGGGCGCCGGCGGCCACCGCCTCACCGGCCGCAAGGAGCTCGTGCTCGGTGCCGCGCAGGCGTCGGCGATCGTCGTGACCGCGCGGCTCGACGGCGCCGCCCGCGATCCCGAGGGCCTGGCGCTGCTGCTGGTCGATGCGTCCGCCCCGGGGATCTCGTTCCGTGAGTACCGCACGATCGACGGTCGGGCCGCTGCTTCGGTGGACCTGCAGGACGTGCCCGCCCAGCTGCTGGCGCAGGACGCCACCGAGGTGATCGAGGAGATCATCGCGAACGGCATCATCGCCCTCGCCGCGGAGGCCGTCGGGGCGATGAACGCGCTACTGCGGCAGACGATCGAGTACGCCGCCACGCGGCAGCAGTTCGGCGTACCGATCGGCAGCTTCCAGGTGCTCGCGCATCGCATGGCGAACATGAAGATGGCGTACCTGAATGCCCGTGCCACCCTGCTCCACACGACCGCGCTCGCAGAGGCGGGGACGGTTTCGGCTGTCGACACAGCGGTGCTCAAGGCTCAGGTCGCGCGCTTCGGCCGGACGATCTTCGAGTCGGCGATCCAGCTGCACGGCGGCATCGGCACCACCGACGAGCTGCCGATCGGGCACTACGCGAAGCGGATCCTCGCTTTCGAGCCGATGTTCGGAGATCCGGATTTCCACCTTCGGGCGGTCGGCGCGGCGGCGGGCGTGCCGGCCCGCTAGCACTATCGGCCGGTGAGTTCTCCCGATCTGCAGGCTCGTGCGCTGATGCCGATCGGTGCACCGGAGCCTCAGATGTGCTCGTCGAGGAAGGTGAGCACCTGGTCGACCACGTCTTCGTCGGTGAAGAAGGCCGGGTCCGAGTGACCGACGTCCAAGGAGATCAGCCCGCTCGGTACGCCGGCCGCCTCGAGCTGGGCGAGCATCTCGTCGGCCTGGTCGTGGGCGACGACGCAGTCCTTCGTGCCGTGCAGCAGCAGCAGTGGCGCGTCGCCCGAGTCGACGTGGTTCACCGGGCTCGCGTCGGCCGCCAGCTCGGCGTACGGCGCCTCCGTGAGCGGACCGCCGATCAGCTTGCTCTGGCCCACCTCGCCGTACGCCGACCCGCAGCGGGCCGCTGCCTGGGGCTGCATCGTCGGCAGGTCGTAGGCGCCGAAGAACGACACGGCCGCCTCGATCACGCTCGAGCCGTCGCTGGTGCCGACGGCGCCCTCCATGCTCGGCTCGCCATGGGTGGTGCTCAGCAGCGCGACGAGGTGACCGCCGGCGGAGCCGCCGAATGCCGCGAACCGGCCGGCGTCGAGGTGGTATCGCGCGGCGTGCGTCGAGAGGTAGCGGACGGCCGCCTTCACGTCGTGGATCTGCGCGGGCCAGATCGCCTCGCCGGTGAGCCGGTAGTTGATCGCCGCGACGGCGTACCCGGCGGCGAGCAGCGAGTCCCTGAACGCCTTGATGTCGGCTCCTGCGGCGCTGTCGATCTGGCTCTTGTCGCCGTGCTCCCAGCCGCCGCCGTGGATGTAGATGACCAACGGGAGGGCATCGCCTCCGGCGCGCGCCGGCAGGTAGAGGTCGAGTGCCTGGCTGCGAGAGTCGCGCGCGTACGCGACGTCGCGAACGACCTGGCCCGTTGCGCCTCCGGAGCCGCAGCCGACGAGCGTCGACGCGGCCAGCAGAGCAGCGGCGATACCGGCGCGACGGCAACGAGCGGCGATGCGTGATTCGACGGTGCGCACGCGCATCCTCCCGGCCAATCGGTCGATGTCAGAGAAACCGGCCGGCCAGACTAGCCCAACCGGTTCAGCCGTGACTGTGCGCGTTCCGCGGCGAGCCGCGCCGCCGCTTCGTCGCGTTCGGCACTCTCGTGCTGACGCTCCGCGTGCTCCTGCGCCTGCCGGGCAGAGCTGAGGTCGCGCAGGAGGTCCTCCAGCTGCTGCTCGAGCCGCTCCCGCTCGTTCTGCAGTCTCTCGCGGTGGCGGCGCGCGTCGGAGACCGCGTCGGTGGTCACCTTCACCGCCTCCTCCGATCGCCGCAGTTCCGACTCCGCCTCCGCCACTGCGCGTTCTGCGTCAGCGCGGGCGCGTTCCGCTTTCCTGTCCCTGTGCGGCCCGGATCCCTTGATGCTCGTCGGCGTGGACGCCGCAGCCGTGAGCGGCAGGGCCGTCACACCGTCCAGATCCACCGGGGTGAGTCCCGAGGCCTCGAACGCGTCCGTCAACAAGCCGCTCGAGACGGCGGCCCCGGCGTGCGGGTCGGCCATGGCGGCATGCAGCGTCTCCTCCACCTCCGCGCGCACCTTGTCGCTGACGCCGTGCCCCAGCTCCCGCGCGAGCCCGGTCACTTGCGCGGACAGCGCGTGGATCAGCTGGCGGCGTTGTTGATCGAGGGTCCGCAGCTGCGCTCCCTCGAGGTGGCTGTGGGCCTCGCGCAGCTTCTCGCCCAAGGCGATGACCTGGCCGATCTCCTCGCCATGGCGGCGCACCAGGACGTTGACCAGCCAGGCGGCATTGGTCGGCTTGCGGAGCCGCTGAATGGCGTCGCCGAGCTGACGGTCACCCGAGGCCCGGGCCGCTTTGGCGCGTGCGTTCCGCGCCGCGGTGAACTCCGCGGGCGTCAGGCCGTAGAGCTCGGCGGCCACCTCTTCCAGGGTCACCGCGGACGACCGACTCGGCGGTGTCCCGCCCGTTCGCGCAGGTCCTGGCTCATCACAGCAGTATGGACGATCGTCCGGCGCGGAGCCACGACGCTGCGGCCGCACGACGGTCCGGACCAAGGTCACGGGCGATGCGGCGGTAGCGCTCGGTCGACGCATGGAGGGCAACGTCTGGACCGGCCTGAAGCGTCGCCTGGAAGCGAAGCCCGGTCGACGGAGGACTTCGCTCATACAGTGAGTGTCGGAGCCAGCAGTCACCACAGGCGAGGAGCGGGCGATGATCGACGCAGTGCGCGGCCGGTTGCGCGATGCGGTCCGCAGCCGCATCGCCGGGGACGATGCCGAGAAACGCGCTGCGCAGATCTGGGCGAAGCCGGGTGAGCGCCGCTTCACCGACCGCGACCCGATCTGGCGCGTGCACTCCGACGCCTCGATGTTCGCCGGGGGCATCCGCGCGCTGCTGCTGCAGAGCCTGCACCCGCTCGCGATGGCCGGCGTCGCCGAGCACTCGGGCTTCCGCAGCGACCCGCTCGGCCGGCTGCAACGCACGAGCGACTTCATCGCGCAGACCACCTTCGCGGTGCGTGAGGACGCCGACCGGGCGGTGCGGATCGTCCGCGCCGTGCACAAGCGCGTCGTCGGCGTGGCCGACGACGGTACGCCGTACTCCGCCGGCGATCCGCATCTGCTGATGTGGGTGCACGCGGCCGAGATCGACAGCTTCCTGCAGACCTACCAGGAGTTCGGCTCCGCGGCGCTGTCGGCGCACGACGCAGACCTGTACGTCGCGCAGACCGCCGAGACGGCCGAGGCCCTCGGCGTCGAGCGTGCGCCCCGGTCGGTCGCCGAGCTCGAGGACGTCCTGGCGTCGTACCGCCCGGAGCTGCGAGCCACCCCCGAGGCTCTCGACGTGGCCCGCTTTCTGCTGCTGCAGCCGCCGGTGCCGATGCTCGCCCGCGGCGGCTACGCAGGGCTCGCGATCGCGGCCGCGGCGACCCTGCCGCCGTGGGCTCTGGCAATGCTGCGGATCCCGCACCTGCGCGGAGTGACGCCCCTCGCCGGGCGCTTGGCCGGATCCATGTCGGTGGGCACACTGCGCTGGATCATGACCGCTCCGCGGACGTCGTGACACGGCGCTCACCAGGAGGTCTACGCTTTCAAACCGTGCGCTGAACGGTGGCCCGCGGTCAGGGGCCGGCGGCCGGCGTCGGAGCCCGCGGAGTTCGTCCTGCCCCTCGATGATTGGACACGACCCTCATGATCCAGCTCGGAATCCTGCTCATCATCTTCGGCTTCGGATCGCTGATTCTCCCAGAGATCGGCTTCCAGTTTCGCCTGATGGAGCTGTTGGACGACGCCCAGCCCGCAGCCGGAATCATCGTGGGTCTCATCGGCATCGCGCTGGTCGGTGTTGCCGTGGCGCAGGGCGCGAAGAAGCAGAAGGCCGCGACCGCGGGTCAGTGGGTCGGCAACGGCCAGTGGGCGGGCTCGTCGCCGTCCGCCCCGAACACGGCGGGACCCGGCGGTCCCTCGGGCTGGGGCCAGCCGGCGTCCGCGCCGCAGACGGGTCCGCAGCCGGCGTGGGGCCAGCCGGCATCGGGACCGCAGACCGGATCGCACACGCCCTGGGGCCAGCCGCCGTCCGCACCGCAGGCCGGCAACCAGCCGCCGTGGGGCCAGGCCGTGTCCGGTCCGCAGGCGGCCAACCAGCCCACGTGGGGCCGGCCGGTCGGCGGTCCGCAGTCACCGGGCGCGTTGCACGCGCCGGGACAGCCGACCTACGGCGGCCCCCCGCAGCCGCCCACTCAGAATCCGCCGTGGGCGGAGAAGCCCGAAGAGCAGCCGGGGCAGCCGTACGGCGCGCAGCCGGGCGGCCAGTACGGCGCCCAGCAGCCCGGAGCTCAGCAGCCCGGTCCGGCCGACCCGCAGCCCGGCCAGCCGTCCCGGCCGCACGACGGTCCGGGCTTCGACCAGCAGCCACCCGCCCGGTAGGGCGCCTCACGATCTCTCGGGACCGCCCTCTTCCCCGGGCTGCTGCGCCGCGAGCCGGGACTCCAGGTCCAGCACCATGGCGACCCCCGCCAGGTTGAGCCCGGCCGCGAGCAGGTCCCCGATGCGCCGCAGCCGGTCGAGGTCGTCCGCGCTGTAGCGGCGGGTGCGGCCCTCGGTGCGGGCCGGCTCGAGCAGACCGCGCGCCTCGTACAGCCGCAGCGTCTGTACGCCCATGCCGACCAGCTCGGCCGCCACCGAGATCCCGTACACCCCGCGCGCGCTGTCGGGCACGGTGCTGGCCGCCGCCTCGCGCTTGTCGGCTGAGCCCATCGAGCCGCCTTCCGCCAAGAATTTTCCCGATCAGTGTTGCACGCCACTATGCGCAGCGTTATAACAATATCTATAGCCAACAATACAGATCGGCAGGTCGCCTGATCTGGTTCAGCATCGAGAAAGTGAGGAGTTGGAGGTGGTCACGATGCTGATGCGGACCGACCCGTTCCGCGAGTTCGATCGGATTACCCAGCAGATGTTCGGCACCAACGGCACTCCTGCCCGGCCGACCCTGATGCCGATGGACGCATGGCGTGAAGGTGACGTCTTCCGGGTCGAGTTCGATCTCCCGGGTGTCGACCCGTCCTCGATCGACCTGGACGTGGAGCGCAACGTGGTCACGGTGCGCGCCGAGCGTCCGCCGCGCGAGGGCGACAGCGAGCTGATCGCCGCCGAGCGTCCCCGCGGCGTCTTCAGCCGGCAGCTGTTCCTGGGTGACACGCTGGACACCGAGCGCATCCAGGCCAGCTACGAGGCGGGGGTGCTCGCCCTGACGATCCCGGTCGCCGAGCAGGCCAAGCCGCGCAAGATCGAGATCTCCAGCAACAGCGACAAGCAGGCGATCGACGCCTGAGCGGCGACGCCTAGGCCGACCGGTGAGGTGCACGGAAGGCAGGTGAGAACGGTGCAGACCCTCCCTGGCGCGGGCGAGAGGTGCGTCGATCTCGACCCGGAGCTCGCCCTGCTGCTGGACGACCCGCAGTGGGTACGCGAGGAGTTCGAGGTCCTGATGGCCGCCGAGTGGCCGCAGCGGATAGTGCGCGTGCCGCTCACTCGGACCGCCACCGGAGCCGGGCCGACGGGTCCCGACGGGCGTCGCCCCGCGCGCGGCGCGCGGCTTCGCAAGCCGCCGTCTCGGGCGCACGCCCCCGGGACCGACGGGTGGGTACGGGAGCGCTCACCTCCGCGCGGAGGCGCGCACTCCTCTGATCGACCGAACGAGGCGTGAGACAGGAAAGGCAGGTGGTGTCGGCAGATCCTTTCTTCGCCTTCATGAGTCCGAGGTGGTTGCTGCCCCGCCCGCACGTTTGTTCCCTTCCTTGGCGTCGGATGCGCAATGCGCGCGACGCGAACGCCGTGGGCGTACCGACTGCAGGCGGGCCGGGCAGCAACCCTCCTCCACCGCGGCGCCGGCGTACTGCCGGAGCCGCCCGACGTCGCAACCCGCTGCGGAAGTAGAACGAGGAGCAGTCATGACGACCGAACGTGCCGACAGCGCCACCGCCCTGGCCATCGCGCTGGCCAATGTGACCAGCAGCCACCGCGCATTGACCGCCGCCCTCGCCGACGGCGACCTGGACGAGCACGGCGACCTGCTCGAGTGGAGCTCGGCGGTCACCGAGCTGCTGGGGTCCCTGACCGAGCACGTGCGCGAGCTGCTCGAGAAGCGGGACGGGACCGGCGTCCCGCAATCCGCCGCGGACACCGCTCCGGGCTACATCTGAGCCCTCCGCGCGGGGACGAACCCGTGGACGGCGCTACTCGAACGGCGTCGGGTCGCCCGCACCCACGCGGACGACCTCCGGGACACCGCTGGTCATGTCGACGACCGTGGTCGGCGTGTAGCCCGACTCGCCCTCGATGACCGCGTCGACGACGTGGTCGAGTTCGTCCTTGATCTCCCAGCCGCTCAGCAGCGGCTCGTCGTGGTCGGGCAGCAGAAGGGTGCTGGAGACGATCGGCGATCCGACCGCCTCGATGAGCGCCTGGGCGACACGGTGATCCGGGATGCGGACGCCGACCGTCTTCTTCTTGGGGTTCTGCATGACCCGCGGCGTCTCGTGGCTGGCCTTCATGATGAACGTGTACGGGCCCGGCGTCGCGTTCTTGAGCGCGCGGAACAGCGAGTTGTCGAACGTGACGTAGGCGTCCATCTGGGAGAAGTCGCGGCAGACGAGCGTGAAGTCGTGCTTGCTGTCGAGCTTGCGGATGTCACGGATCCGCTGCAACGCGTCCTTGTTGCCCAGCGAGCAGCCCAGCGCGTAGCAGGAGTCGGTGGGGTAGGCGACGAGCCCGCCGTCCCGGATGATCGCGGCCGCCTTCTCGATGAGCCGCGGTTGCGGATCCACCGGGTGAATGTCGATGTACGTCGCCATGCGCCGAGTATGCACCTCGCTCGCGCACGCTTACCCAGGTGTCGAGGGACCCGGCCGGTGACGGGTAAGCGCGTTGGTCGCGAACGTCGGAGCATTCTGAGAAGCTGCCGGCGTGACCGATGACCTTGTTGACGGCCTTTACGAGACCCTGCGCACCGAGCAGCTCGACCGGCGGCTCGCCGCGCTCTCTCTCGGGGCGCGATTCGGGCTGGTCGATGACGAGTACGTCGACGAGTTTCTGCTCCAGCACGTCGGCAGTGTCCTTCGCGATCACCTCGACCAGCACACGTCACCTAAAGGCAAGCTCGCTCTCGTCACGAGGGTCATGAGTGTTCTCGAGCCCAGTTTCCGGACGCTGCGTGACGACGCCGTCGAGCAACTCGAGCAGCTGACCAGTCGGGAGCTCGACGAAGGATCGCGGGCACGGCCCGAGGTCCCGCTTTCGGAGACCGCGCTATTCACGAACGCCGCCGGCGGCCCACGCCTGCATCTGGAACTCGGCCGGGAGCTCGAGTCGGCTGACCGCGTCGATTTGTTGTGCGCCTTCATCAAGAAATCGGGCCTGAAGCATCTCGAGGAGGCCTTGATCGACGCGCGCGACCGCGGCCTACCGTTTCGGGTGCTCACCACCACCTACATGGGAGCGACCGACGCGGCCGCCCTGCGCCGCCTCGTCGAGGACTTCGGGGCAGAGGTGCGAATCAGCTACGACACCGCGATCACTCGACTACACGCCAAGGCGTGGCACTTCTTTCGCGCCTCCGGCTTCTCCACCGCCTTCGTCGGGTCGTCCAATCTCTCGATGCCCGCACTCGATTCCGGCATGGAATGGAACGTCCGCCTGTCCCGCCGCGCAAACCCCGGCGTGCTGAGTCAGGTCGCAGCGGTGTTCGAGGGCTACTGGAACAGCGGGCAGTTCCAAGATTTCCAACCCGACCGCGACAGCGAACGTCTGGAGCGTGCGCTCGCCGCCGCGGCCGGTCGTAATCGATCCGACGGCGCCGTCCAGCGCTTTATCAGTTCCCTCGATCTGACACCGCACCCGTATCAGGCGGAGATCCTGGACGCCCTCCGCACGGCGCGTGCCGAACTCGGCCAGCACCGGAACATCGTGGTGGCCGCGACGGGCACCGGCAAGACGATGGTCGCGGCGTTCGACTATCGAGATCTCGCGGCCGGTCCCCAACGCCCCACGTTGCTGTACGTCGCCCACCGGGTCGAGATCCTGGAACAAGCACGAGCGGCCTATCGGGGCGTACTCAAGGACACCTCGTTCGGCGAGTTGTACGTCGGCGGTGAGCGGCCGACGCGATGGCGCCAGGTGTTCGCGTCGGTGCAGTCACTGTCCAGGGGACTCGATCAGATCCCATCCGACCACTTCGACGTGGTCGTCGTCGACGAGGCGCACCACTCTGGCGCCCGCTCGTGGGCCGCGGTCGTCGATCACTTTCGACCGCTCGAATACCTGGCGTTGACCGCCACCCCCGAACGGCGCGATGGGGTCGACATCGTCGAACGAGACTTCGGCGGCCGAATCTCTGCCGAGATCAGGTTGTGGGACGCGTTGGATCGTGGACTGCTCACCCCCTTCGACTACTTCGCGCTCGACGACGCGACCGATCTACGCGCAATCCGGTGGGTGAACGGTCGCTACGACGACGAGCAACTCAGCGGCCTGTACGTCGGCAATGAGTCTCGCCTACGGATCGTCCTCAACGAGCTGGACCGCAAGGTCGAGGACGTCGCGAGCATGCGCGCGCTGGGCTTCTGTGTGTCGGTCGAGCACGCCCACTACATGGCTAAGCGATTCACCGATCTCGGCCTGCCGGCGAGAGCCATCACCGGTGAGACCGCGGCCGGCGACCGGGCGGCTTGGGTTGCAGAGTTACGCGCGGGCCGGTTGCGCTGCATCTTCACCGTCGACGTTTTCAACGAGGGCATCGACATCCCATCGGTCGACACGGTGCTACTGCTGCGTCCGACGCAGAGTTCCACCGTCTTCTTGCAGCAACTCGGTCGCGGGCTGCGCAAGTACGAGGGAAAGAGCGTGACCACGGTGCTCGACTTCGTCGGGCTCAATCGTGAGGAATTCGATTTCGAGCCGAAGATCGCCGCGCTTGTGCGTTCGGGGAGCCGAAGCGTCTTCGTCCAGGTCGAGGACAACTCGTACGAGGTCCCGGTCGGCTCGACGATCACTCTGCAGCGCCAGGTCCGCAGCAGGATTCTCGATCAGTTGAAGGCTCGGATACGCGGCAGCCGTCGTCGTCTCATCGAGGCCGTGCGGCAGACCGGCACGGAAGAGCTCGAGGTGCTCTTGCGGCAGACCGGAATGCTGCTTTCCGACATATATCGGGGCGCCCGCCCAGCCGACACCTGGATCGGGGCGCTCAACGCCGCCCGATTGAGCCACGATCAGCTCACGTCGCCGCTGCTGAACCGCGCCCGCGCGTTGACGCACGTAAATGATCGTGAGCGCCTCGAGCTGATTGCCTCCGTTTGTCGGCCAGACGCGCCGGCGTACCGCGACCTGACGCCGCGGAAGCGAGCGCTGGCGCGGATGCTCATCCACGTATTGCATCGACCGCTCAAGGCGGTCGATGACCACGATTACGAACGCGCGCTCGAGGCGGTCCGCGTCGATACGGAGTTCGGTTTTGAGATCGCGCAGTTGACCGGCGCCCTGCGTGTGCGGCTCCGCGAGCAACCCGTTCCGGTCGACGGGCGGCTTGCCGCGGTGCCCGCGTTGGTGAATGGGTTGTATCGCCGCGACGAGGCGTTGTCCGCGTTCGGGTACACCGAGGGCGGTCGCGCCACGTCGAGTCATCAAGTCGGCGTTGCGTGGTGTGAAGCGACCCAGACGGACCTGCTGTTCGTGAACCTCCGCAAGTCGACCAAGCACTTCGCGCCGTCGATCCAGTACCGCGATTACGCCATCAGCCGAGACCTGTTCCACTGGGAGAGCCAGAACTCGACCCCCGCGGATGGCAAGGTCGGGCGTCGGTATCGGCGGCACGATGAGCTCGGAACCGAGGTCGTGCTCTTCGTTCGTGAAGCCCGGGATGACGCATTCGGCGGCGGAGCGCCGTTTCGCTGCTTGGGCGCCCTCGACTACGTCAGCCACGTCGGTGAGAAGCCGATGGCGATCACCTGGAGGCTCCGATCACCGATGTCCGAATCGGTGTGGAAGATCGCTTCCGCGGTCGGATAGCTCGGCGGTCGATGTAGCAGCGCCGCATGGCACGTGCGAAGCGTTCGGCCTTGACGCCCAGCTGACTAGGACCGTGCCTTACGGGTCTCCTTGTCGTTCGCCTTCTGGATGGCGTCGACCAGCTCGTCCTTGTCCATCTTCGAGCGGCCGCTGATGCCGAGCCGCTTGGCGACGTCGTACAGGTGGCTCTTGGAAGCGTTCGCGTTCACGCCGCCGGCGGTGTCACCGCCTCGACGTGCCTTGGCCCCGGACTTCTGGGCCTGCTTGTCCGAGGGTCCCTTCTGGTCCTTGGCCTCCCAGTGATCGCCGACCTTCTCGAAGCTGTGCTTGAGAGCCGCGAAGGCCGTTCGATGTGCGCGCTCGCCCTCGCCGTACTCCTCGACCGCGGAGTCGTGCGTTTTCGACCACGTCTCCTGCGCCTTCTTCGGCGAGCGCTGCAGGGTAGAGGGCAGTTCATCCTTGGCGGGCATTGTGGTTCCTCCTTCGTCGCGTGCAACGTCGTAGTACCCAGGCGGTACGTGTCCATGCTCGCCCGGAGAGCGGGACCGCACCACCCCACTCTGTTCCTACCCCGAGTATGGCTTCATGGTCGTGACCAGGTTGGTCAGGCCGGTTCGTCGCGATCGGTTCCCCGCGGGCGGCCCAGGCAGAAGGGATAGCAGTGCATGCACGTGTTCCTGGCGGTCGTTGGCGTGGCATTGATCGCGGTCGGCCTGACGGACATGTTCCACACCCTGCTGCACCCCAGCGGGCGCGGGCGGGTCAGTCATTGGGTCTTCGCGCAGGCGTGGAGGGCCTCGAAGGCGACGGGCCACCGGCTTGGTTCGGTATTGGGGCCGGCTGCGATGGTCGTCGCCATCTCCGTCTGGGTGGCGATGCACGCGGTCGGCTGGGCGCTGATCTACCTTCCGCACATCACCGACGGGTTCACCTACTCGTCGGGCATCGACCCGACTGCGTATCCGCGGATGGTGCAGGCGCTGTACTACTCGGTCGTCGTGCTCTCGACCCTCGGTTTCGGTGACGTCGTGCCCGTCGACCCGTGGATTCGCATCGTCACACCTCTCGAGGCGCTCACCGGTCTGGCGTTGCTCACCGCGGCGCTGACCTGGTTCACCCAGATGTACCCGCCGTTGTCGCGGCGCCGGGCGCTGGCTCTGCATCTGAAGAGCCTGGCGGACAGCGACTATGCCGAGGACCTCGCCGCGATCCCCTCGGAGACGGCAAGCCGGGTGCTTGACGAGCTCTCGGCCGAGGTGGGGCAAGTGCGCATCGATTTCACGCAGTACAGCGAGAGCTACTACTTCCAGGAACGGGATGCGGATATCTCGCTGCCCTGCCAGCTGCCGTACGCGGTACGCATGCGGGACGCGTCGCTCGCGCGACCGGAGATCGGTGTGTCCAGGAGCGGGCGCCAGCTCGCGATCGCCCTCGAGCAGCTGGGGGCCGTGCTCGAACACAACTACCTGCACACGGACGAGACCCTCGGCGGCGTACTCGCCGCGTACGCCGCCGACCACGCCCAGAAGACTGCTACCTGAACCACGTCTGCCTGGTACGGCGGCAACCCGTCCTTCGCCGCCGGTCCGTTGCTAGGGTCGGCGAATGGACCTGGTTCTGGATGCTCTGGACAGCCCCGTCGAGGTGTACTTCGACGAATGGGGGATCGGGCACGCGCGGGCGACGACGGTGCATGACGCCTTCGTGGCGCAGGGCTACCTGCACGCGCGGGACCGGCTCTGGCAGATGGACGCCGTCCGGCGGCAGATCGCCGGACGCTGGTCGGAGTGGGTCGGCCCGCAGGGCCTCGAGGCCGACAAGCTCGCCCGCCGCCTGGATGCGGCCGGCGCCTCCCGCCGCGACTTCGAGGCGATCGGCGACGAGGCCCGCGACATGCTCACGGCGTACGCGGACGGCGTCAACGCCTGGATCGAGCACGCCGCCACCAACGACCAGCTGCCCCACGAGTACTCCCTTGTCGGGGGCGCCCCGGAACGCTGGCAGGCCTGGCACTGCATCAGCGCGATGCGTCAGCGCGGCTACCTGATGGGCTCCATCTGGCACAAGCTGTGGCGCGCCGCGGCTCTGCGACACCTTCCGCTCGACGAGGTCGCCAAGCTCCGGTGGGACGACGGCGGCAACGAACTGCTGATCGTGCCGCAAGGCGAACGGGCCGAGCGCTGGACGGCCGACCTCACCCAGCTCGGTCCGGCGATCGACGACCTGATGGCGCTGCGCGATCCGTCGTACACCGGCGGCGGCAGCAACAACTGGTGCGTCAGCCCGCAGCGCACCGCGACCGGCCGCCCGATGGTCGCCGGCGACCCGCACCGCAACTTCGAGCTCCCCGGGATGTACGCGCAGCAGCACATCGCGTGCGACGAGTTCGACCTGATCGGCCTGACGATCCCCGGCTGTCCCGGCTTCCCGCACTTCGCGCACAACGAGAACGTCGCCTGGGGCGTGACCATCGCGTTCATGGACCTGCACGACCTGTTCATCGAGAAGACCGACGGCGACACGTACCTCTATAAGGACGAATGGCTGCCGATGCAGCGGCGTACGGAGCGCATCGAGATCCGCGGCGCGAAGCCGGTCGACATCGACGTGCACACCACCTACCACGGCCCGCTGATCGTCGGCGACCCGCAGGACGGCGTCGCGCTGAGCGTGCAGTCGATCCAGTTCGCGCCGACCGACTACTCACTCGACTGCATGCTGCCGATGATGCGCGCCCGCACCTGCGAGGCGCTGTTCGAAGCTACCCGCGGCTGGGGCCTGGTCGACCACAACCTCGTCGCCGGTGACACCAGCGGCACCATCGGCTACCGCACGCGCGCGATCGTCCCGCGCCGCGGGCCGATCAACGGCTGGCTGCCGGTTCCCGGCTGGAGTGGCGACTACGAGTGGGACGGCGTCGTCCCCTTCGAGGAGATGCCGCACTTCGTCAACCCCGAGCGCGGATTCCTCGTCACGGCGAACAACCGCGTCGTCGACTCCGACCCGGAGGCCGGCCCCTACCTCTCGACCGACTGCCATCCGCCGCAGCGCGCCGAACGCATCCAGACGCGCCTCGGCGACCTCTCGCAGGCGACGATCGCCGACATGGCGGCCATCCACGCCGACGCCGTCTCGCTGCACGCCCCGATGTTCATCGATCTCGCCGGCCGCGCCACGCCGTCCACCGACCAGGGCCGCGCTCTCGTCGACCTGCTCGCCGGCTGGAACGGCCGGATGGACGCCGACAGCACCGCCGCCACGGCGTACACCGACCTGCGGTGGGAGATGGCCCGCCTGCTGGCCGAGCGCACCGGTCTGGCCGAGACCACGTCCTCGCCGTACGCCGCCCCGCCGCCCGGATTCGCGCCCGTGACGGAGATGTGGTGGACCCTCGCCACGCTGCTGAGGGACGACGACCGCTCCCTGCTGGACGGCTCGACCTGGGAGGCGCTCGCCTCCGACGCCCTCGACGCCGTCGGCGCGCGCGGGACGCCGGCACCGTGGGGAGAGCGTCACCGCGTCGTCTTCCAGCACCCGCTCGCCGGCGCGTTCCCCGACGAGCGCAGTGCCCTCAACCCTGCCGGGCAGCCGATCGGCGGCGACAACGAGACGGTCCTCGCCTCCGGCGCGGTCGCCGCCGGCAACAGCGCGTCGATGTACGGCTCGGTCGCCCGGTACGCGTTCGACGTCGGCAGCTGGGACGACTCGCGCTGGGTCGTGCTCGCGGGTACGTCGGGCGACCCGCGGTCGCCGCACTACGTCGACCAGCACGAGACGTGGGCGCGGGTCGAGATGCTGCCGATGACCTACTCCTGGGACACGATCACCGGCTACCCCGACCGGCTCACCCTGTCACCGTAAGTCGTCGGCGTAGTCCGGACGGGCGCTCCCGGCGTCTCGACGTCACTCCGCCTAGCGGCTCCGTTCGCTCGACGACCATGGTGGGCGGCCGTTCGCTCGGCGATCATGGTGGCGGGCGGTCGTTGCTCGGCGACCATGGTGGGAGGCTCCGTGGCGCTGCTTCCACGGTCGTCGAGCGAGGCGAGGAACGAGCCGACGTCGAGACGCCGTACGCCGTCGGCGTAGTCCGGACGGGCGCTCCCGGCGTCTCGACGTCACTCCGCCTAGCGGCTCCGTTCGCTCGACGACCATGGTGGGCGGCCGTTCGCTCGGCGATCATGGTGGCGGGCGGTCGTTGCTCGGCGACCATGGTGGGAGGCTCCGTGGCGCTGCTTCCACGGTCGTCGAGCGAGGCGAGGAACGAGCCGACGTCGAGACGCCGTACGCCGACCGTGTCACCGGCCACGGGCGGTCGTGCGGTGACGTCCGCGGGTAGGGCGGTGGCTACGGTCGGGTGGCGAGGCGGCGGGGTGGGATGACCTCGTGCCCGTGCGAGCGCACCCACCAGGCACCCGTCTGGCGCTTCTCCGCGCGGGTCGAGTACCGGTAGTCGTACTCCATGACGCGGATCCACCTCGGCGGCGCGTCGGGGAACGGGTTCACCCGGCACATCCGGGTCACCGCCGGCTCGCCCTCCAGCAGCCGCACGGTCAACACGTCCAGCCACGGACCGCGGAAGTACGACGACAGCGCGGCGAACCAGAGCTGCCAGCCGAGGCGCAGGTGGTACGGCGCCACCACCGGTGGCCGGTGCGCGACATCGCCGGGCTTGCCGTAGAACTCGTACTCACGCCACGGCTCACCCCGCTCGGTGCAGCCCTCGACGATCAGCTCGCGACGCTGCTTGCCGATGGTCCCGAACGCGCCGTACGACGACCCGAGCAGCAGCGGGTTGTAGCGGGCGTTCATCTTCTGCTGCGCCGAGAACAGGTTGACCAGCGGGTGGTACACCAGCGCCAGCGACAGGACGGCGAACGCGATCTGCACGCCGAGCACCCAGCCCGACGCCGCAGCCAGCTCCGGACGGAAGCCGTCCAGCCCGACCGCGGAATCGGCGACCAGCGACAGGCACAGGCAGATCGTCAGCAGGTTGACCCACGCGAAGTTGCCCGACAGCACGAGCCACGCCTGGGTCAGCGCCATGACGAGCGCCGCGTACGAGCGGATCGGCTGCGGCGCCAGAAGAAGGAACGGCACGACCAGCTGCACCACGTGGTTGGCGCCGGTCTCGACCCGGTGCAGCACCTTGGGCAGGTGGTGGAAGTACCACGACAGCGGCCCGGGCATCGGCTGGGTCTCGTGGTGGTAGTCCAGGGCGGTCAGGTCGCGCCACTCCTTGCCGCCGCGCATCTTGATCAGGCCGGCGCCGAGCTCCACGCGGATCAGCAGCCAGATCAACGCGGCGATCACCAGCGTGGAGGGCACCTGGTCGCGGGGCCCGATGAAGACGCAGACGAACAGCACCTCGCACAGCAGCATCTCCCACAGGAAGCCGTACCACCGCTGGCCCACATTCACGATCGACAGGTACAGCACCCACATCGCCGTCCACGCGAGCATGTGGCCCCACGCCGGCAGCATCGCGGTCAGCCCGGCGACCGTCGCCGCGCTGATGAGCACGCCGACCCAGCAGGCGGTCAGGAAGTACCGATCGCTGTAGCGCCAGCGGAAGATGCTCGGGCCGTCCCAGAACCGCGTCTGCCGCAAGTACGGCTCGATCGGCGTCAGCCCGCGCGCGCCGAGCAGGCCGGGGAACTGGTTGATCGTGCTGATCAGCGTCACCAGCAGCAGCGCCGCGACGCCGTGCTCGAGGACCATGCGGCCCAGCCACGCGTCCGGCGCCTGGGCCCACTCCCACCCCGCGGCCACGACGTACGCGGGGGACATGGCGGCTAGAGCTGTTCGTCGTCCTCGACGACGTGGACGGCGGCCTCTTCAGCCGACGCCGCCGCGCCGTCGATGCCGACGTCGTCGGCCACCGACTCGGGCTCCGTGTCCGGAGCGATGCCCTCGTCCGGTGCGACAAGACGACCGGAACGGCGTCCGCCCACCTCGCCGTCGTCGAGCTCGTCGTTGTCCCAGGTGTCCTTGTCCGGGTCGAAGTCCGGCTCCTCCTGAGCGAGCCGCTGATCGAGCGACTCGCCGCGCGCCTCTTCCTCGGCGGTGTTGCCGTAGCCCTGCGCGGCCGACCACCCCTCGCGCGTCGCGTACCCCTCGTCGAGGACGTCGTCGACGCCGCGGTCGTCCAAGGTGTCCGCCGGTTGCAGCTGGTCGTCCTCGTCGATGCTGTAGTCGCCGTAGTTCTCGTTCTCGGTACTCATGCCGAAATCCTATCGTCGTCCGAACCGGCGCACGGGGCCGCGCGACTACATCGTTAGTGACGCGTACTAACGTCGGTCTGCAACACCACGCGCCGGTCCTGGGCGCGGCCGAACGAGGGAGCTCAGCATGACCCACATCTTCGACCTGACCGGCAAGCGCGCGGTCGTCACCGGCGGCGGGACCGGCATCGGCCTGGCGATGGCCCAGGCGCTCGCGGACGCCGGCGCCACCGTCACGCTGTGGGGACGCCGCCAGGAGAAGCTCGACGAGGCCGCCGCCGCCAACGAGAAGGCCGGTTTCCTGACGCAGCAGGTCGACGTGGCGGATCCGCAGCAGGTCACCGACGGCTTCGCCGAGGCCGCCAAGCGGATGGGCGGCCTGGACATCGTGGTCGCCAACGCGGGCATCAGCGCGGGCCCGAAGAAGCTCGCCGAGGTCACGCCCGAAGAGTTCCGCCGGGTCCTGGCGGTCAACCTCGACGGCGCCTTCTTCACCATCCAGCAGGCCGCCAACGTGATGAGCGAGGGAGGCTCGATCATCACCGTCTCGAGCCTCGCCTCCATCGACGCGACGCCGCGCAACTACGCCTACGGCGCCTCCAAGTCGGGCGTCATCGCGCTGACGAAGGCCGCCGCGGTCGAGCTGGCCCGCAAGCAGATCCGGGTGAACGCCGTCCTGCCGGGCTGGATCCGCACCGACATGACCGAGGGCTCGCAGAACAACGAGAAGTTCAACAACGCCGTGATCCCGCGGGTGCCCGCGCGCCGGTGGGGCAACCCCGAGGACTTCGGTGGCATCGCGGTCTACCTGGCCAGCGACGCCGCGGCCTATCAGACCGGCACCAGCACGGTCATCGACGGCGGGTACAGCATCTTCTAATGCAATGAGGCGCAGAATGCCCTGGTGACCAAGCTGATCGAGGGCATCCTGAACATCGCACCCGTCTGGGTGTACGTCGTGACGTTCCTGCTGGTGTTCGCCGAGGACGCGATCTTCCTCGGGTTCGTCATCCCGGGGGAGACCGCGGCGGTGCTCGGCGGCGTCGACGCGTCCCGCGGCCACGCCGTCCTCTGGCTGATGATCGTGCTGGTCGTCGCCGCGGCCATCTCCGGCGACAGCGTCGGTTACGAGGTCGGCAGGCACATCGTCGGCCCGAAGCTGCTCGATCACCACAAGATGACCCGCCTGCGTCCCCGGGTCGACGCGGCTCAGGACTACCTGCGGCGCCGGGGCGGCATGGCCGTCTTCCTCGGGCGGTTCACCGCGTTCTTCCGCGCGGTGATGCCGGCGCTGGCCGGCGCCTCCCGGATGCCGTACCGCACCTTCCTGCACTACAACGCCCTGGGCGGGATCGTGTGGGGCGCCGGATTCGTCGTCCTCGGTTTCGTCGCCGGCAACTCCTACCGCACCGTGGAGAAGTACGTCGGCCGTGGCCTCGCCGTCACCATCGCGGCAATCGTTGTCGGCGCGCTCGTCGTCTGGCACTTCACCCGGCGGCGCCGGGAGCGGACGGCCGGTTCCGACCGCTCGCGATCGGCCGGCGGCAAGCCGTAGGCCCAGGGGCTTTGACGGTGGGCGCTCCCGCGCCGGAAAACGTCGCGCCGGAGGCCCGCTGTCCACCCGGAGTGGACAGCGAGCCGCCAGGACGACGGTTTCCGGGGGAGCTGCCGACACCGTGGGACGTCGGGCGTAGGCCGGTCGGCGGCGGCGCGGCGTACGACGGCCGGTCGGGCGGCGCGGCGTAGGCCGGCCGGCGGCGACGGCGGGCTCGCGCGGTGGGTTGTGCCCCGCTATCGCGCGTTTAGCGTGGTGTTACCCACCGCGAGAGCTGGAAGCGGGCCAGAACCCACCGCCAGCGTGAGCAGCGTGGCGAAACCCACCGCGGGCAGTCGGGTCTCGTCCGCGGCGGCCGCGGCTGCGAGGCGAGCTCCCCGGGGCGTCGAGGCGCTTCTGGCCGGTCGGCGGTTCTGGAACAATGGCCGGATGACTGATCTCAGCCGCGCAGACCTGGCCCGTTACGTCGACCACACTCTGCTGAAGGCCGACGCCACCCCGGCGGACGTCGCAGCGCTCGCAAACGAGGCACGCGAGCTGGGTGTCTACGCGATTTGTGTGTCGCCGTCCGCGCTGCCGGTCGAGACTCCTCTGGGTGGCGCGCTGGTCGCGACGGTCTGCGGCTTCCCGTCCGGCAAGCACAAGAGCGCTATCAAGGCCGCGGAGGCCCAGCAGTCGGTGCGCGACGGCGCGGACGAGGTCGACATGGTCATCGACATCGGTGCGCTGAAGGCCGGTAACGCGCGTCGGGTCGAGGCGGACATCCGTGCCGTCCGCGAGGCCGTCCGCGACTCGGTGCTGAAGGTGATCATCGAGTCGGCGGCGCTCACCGATGACGAGATCGTCACCGCCTGCAAGGCCGCCGAGGCCGCGGGCGCGGACTTCGTCAAGACGTCCACCGGATTCCACCCCGAGGGTGGCGCCAGCGTGCACGCCGTCGAGATCATGAAGCAGACGGTCGGTGACCGCCTGGGCATCAAGGCCTCCGGCGGGATCCGCGACTACGCGACCGCCATCGCGATGATCGACGCAGGTGCCACCCGGCTCGGTCTGTCGGGCACGAAGGCCGTCCTGGACGGCTGCCCGAGCTGACCTCCCGGCGTCTCGACGTCGCTCGTTCCTCGCTCGCTCGACGACCGTGAGGGGGCGCCTGGCCGCCTTCGTCGATGCGCCGATTCCCGGTCGTGATCCGTCGTCGGTGTCGAGCGGGTGGTCCCCGGTCGGGCGGTCAGCCCGGTCACGAGCGTCGTTTCCCACGGTCGTCGAGCGAGCCGGAGCGCCAGCGGAGGCGACGTCGAGACGTGGTGCGGTTGATCGCCGTCCTGCGTCGTCTCGACGTCGCTCGTGCCTCGCTCGCTCGACGACCGTGGGAGGGCGCGCGTCGCTGTGGCCGTACGGGCGGTGATCCGCCGTCGTCGAACGAGGTGTCAGCCGACTGCTGCGTCGTACGCCGCGCTCGTGGCGCGCCACTCGACGGCGTCGGACTCGATGCTCCGCAGCGCGCGCAGCAGGTCGGCGCTGAACGTCACGCTCGCCTCGCGCGGCAGCAGCGACGGCAGGTTGTCGATCGCGATCACCTCGGCGCGCGGCTCGTCGCGCAGCACCCGCACCGGCCGGTCCCACGTCGTGATCGAGGTGTTGACCGGCAGCATGTTGTTCGCCGACGTGACGTCGCAGGTGACGTCCGCGATCATCCGCAGCCGCCGCGGACCGTCCAGATCGGCGTCCGTCACGAAAGGTGGTTGCGGCGTCGACGTCACCACGCAGTTCACCAACAGCGCGTGGTCGAGCAACGCCGCCTTGTCCAGGTCGCGGGTCTCCGCGAGGTCCCACTGCGTGGCGTCGATCGCGGCCGAGGCCAGCGCGTCGACCGCGCCCCGTCCGCTGCGGCCCTTCGCCCCGACGACGAGCGCGGCCGGCGTCGGATCACCGTCGGCCGGGCGAAGCAACGCGTCGAGCGCCGCCTTGTCGGTCGGCGCCAGCGGAACGGGAAGCCGGCCGCGCAGCTGCAGGACGCCGAGCGCCGCGCCGACGTAGCCCGCCCAGTATCCGAACGCGACCACCCGGCGGCCGCCCTCGTCGGTGAGGTACTCGATGTCCAGCAGCCGGCCGCCGCCGGCCTCGAACCGCTCGAGCAGATCGCGGGCGCCGTCCTGCCCCTTGTAGGCGTGCCCGAAGAAGATGTGCCGGTGGCGCAGCGGGTCCGACGAGTCGGGCAGCTCCTTCAGGCCGAGGACGTACGCGTCGTCCGGCGCAGTGGGCCACGCACCGGTCGGGGCGAGGGTGCAGCCGGCGGCGGCGTACTCGTCGTCACCGAAGATCCGTTGCGGGGACTTCTCGACCGTGACGCTCGCCCCGCCGGCGATCAGCTCCGCCGCGTCCTGCGGGGTGAGCGGAGCGCGCCGCTCGGTGCTGCGCGACTCGTGACGCATCCAGAAATGAGGCATGCCCACATCCTGGCACTGGCGAGGTGGGCGTGCCGGGTTCGGTCATACTGACCCTATGACCGAAGAGCAGATCCGCACCGAAGACCGAGTCCAGTACACGATCACCGACGGCGTCGCCGACGTCCGCATGGTGCGTGTCGACAAGATGAACGCGCTCGACGACGCGATGTTCGAAGCGCTCGTCACCGTCGGCAAGGAGATCGCCGCCGACACGAGCGTGCGCGCCGTGGTGCTCTCGGGTGAAGGCCGCGCGTTCTGCTCGGGGCTCGACTTCGGCCGCTTCGAGGCGATGAAGAAGGGCGTCCAGCGGATCATCGACGAGCGCGAGCCGCTCGGTCCCGCCAAGGTGATGGGGCAGCAGTCGCCGTACGTCTGGACCTGGATGCCGGTCCCGGTGATCGCGGCCGTGCACGGCTTCGCGTTCGGCGGCGGCTGCCAGGTCGCGATGGGCGCGGACATTCGCATCGTGCACCCCGACACGAAGATGTCGCTCATGGAAGCGAAGTGGGGGCTGGTTCCCGACATGACCGGCACCCAGATGATCGCCGGCCTGGTGCGCCGCGACATCGCCAAGGAGCTCGTCTACACCGGCCGCATCGTGAGCGGCACCGAGGCGGCGGAGATCGGCCTGGCCACCCGGACGTCGGAGAATCCTTACGAGGACGCGATGGCGCTCGCCAAGGAGATCGCCTCGAAGTCCCCGCACTCGGTCCGCCGCGCCAAGGAGCTCATGGAGCTCTCGGGGCGCGTCTCGCTCGAGGAGGGCTTCGCCGCCGAGCAGAAGGCGATCCGCTCGCTCATCGGCACGCCGAACCAGAAGGAAGCCGTGTC
Organism: Cumulibacter manganitolerans; assembly: GCF_009602465.1. Lineage (NCBI taxonomy): Bacteria > Bacillati > Actinomycetota > Actinomycetes > Geodermatophilales > Geodermatophilaceae > Cumulibacter > Cumulibacter manganitolerans. The sequence goes on from NZ_WBKP01000001.1 coordinate 88,816, forward strand.
CGCGGGCATGGAGAAGCGCGACCCGGTGTACGCCGACTACACGCCGGTCGAGGGCTACGACGCCTGACCCGCCGGCACCTGGGCTGACGCCGTCTCGATCTGCGGGGCAGCCAGCGACGCTAATCGTCCCTTAGCGTCGCTGGCTGCCCCGCAGAATCGTCAAGAGGTGGCCTCGAGGCGCTCGAGCGCCCACTCCTTGAGGACGTTCGCGCGGATCTTGGTGCCGTTCGTCCCCGTCGTCACCGGCATCTCGTCGATCACGAAGACGGCCACCGGGACCTTGTAGCGCGCCAGCGACGTCCGGCAGTACTCGACGAGCTCGTCGCCGTCGACCCGCTCGCCCTCACGCAGCGTCACGAATCCGACCGCCTCGTCACCGGCGTCCCGGCGTACGCCGACGACCTTGGCGATCTCGACAGCCGGATGGGTGGCGATGTGGTTGCCGATCTCGTCCGGCTCGACGAGGAATCCCTTGAGCCGGAGGGCTTCTGCCGCCCGGCACACGAACCGGAACCCGCGCTCGTCGATCGCCCGCGCGAGGTCGCCGCTGCGGAACCAGCCGTCGGCGGTGTGGTTCTCGGCCATCTTCTGCGGCTGGCCCAGGTAAGCATCGACGGTCTGCGGGCCGCGGAACTGCAGCTCCCCCTCCGAGCCGTCGGTGATCACCCGCTCGCCGTCGGCGATGCGGTACTCCAGGGCGTCGACGACCAGCCGCCCGCCGGGCAGCCAGCTGACGTCCGCCGGTACGCCGGTCGGCGTCGTGGTCAGCAGCGCGAACGTCTCGGACGAGCCGTACAGACCGCTGACGTGCGCCGTCGTGCGCGACCGCAGCCAGTCCGCCACGCCGCGCGCGGCGCCCTGGAAGTCGCCGACCCCGAGCCACTCCAGCGACGAGAGATCGGCGTCCCCCACCTCGTCGATGATCCGGACCCACATGTCGTCGCCGAACGCGCCGTGCGTGACGCGGTACCGCTCGATCTGCTGCGCGACCTCGGCCGGGTTGAACGACGGGTGCATGACGATCACGCCACCGGACAGCAGCATCGCGAACGCCTGCACGAAGCCGAAGGTCCCCGAGAACGGCAACGCGGCGATCAGCGCCTTGCCCGGGCCCATCCCGGTGCGCGCCCCGGCGCCGAGGCACTGCTCGAGGGTGCCCGCCTCCTTGTGCGCGGCGAGCTTCGGCAGACCGGTCGAGCCGGACGTCGTGAACGCGACGTACAGGTCGTCGGCCGAGGGCTCGGCCAGCTCGTCGAGGGTGAGGGGCTCACCGGCGCCCGGCAGCCAGGCGCCGCCGCCGATGTCGTACGACGTGGGATCGACGGCGGTCCTCGTCCCCACGGCGCCCGTCGTCGCGGCATCGGCCCCGGTGTCGGCCCCGGCGCCGGGGCCGGTGTGGGTGCCGGTGGGCGCGGCGATCGGCACGACCTGCGGCGGCGTCCAGCCGTCGGTGTGCGCGGCGTCCTCGGCGGCGGTCCGCAGCCGGCCGATCAGATCGAGCCCGACAAACTCGTGTGCGATGACGATGACCTTGGGTCGGGCGAGGGTCAGCACGTGCGTGACCTCGTGGACGCCGTACCGGGTGTTGATGCCGATGACGTGGCCGCCGAGGGACCCGGCCGCGAGCTGCCAGACGAGGGCGGCCGACCAGTTCGGCAGCCAGACGCCGAGGCAGTCGCCCTCGCCGAAGCCGTGCTCGGCCAGCTCGCGGCGTACGACCAGCACGCGATCGACGAGCGTGTTGCGCGAGATCCGCTCCGTGGCGCCCGCGCCCGGCTCGACGATGGCGAGCGCGTCGGGGTCCGTGCGGGCGAGGTCGATGAGCGTGCCGAGAAAGGTCATGGTTCAACGGTTAGTCGATGGATTTCGATGCGGCAAGCCGGGCCCACCCCTTGATCGGCGAGCGGGCCGCACGACCGGTCTACGCTCTTGGCGATGGACCTGCTTCGCGATGTTGACGGTGACCAGCTGCCCCTGCCGGCGCTGGGGCGGGATGCCGCTGTGCCGATTCACACGCAGATCAGCCAGTGGCTCGGCGATCTCGTCACGCACGGCGTCCTCGCGGCAGGCGACCGCCTGCCGCGCGAGCGCGACTTGTCGCAGCAGTTGGGCGTTAGTCGAATGACGTTGCGTCAGGCATTGGACGATCTGGAGCGAAGAGGGCTGATCGAGCGCCGACTCGGCAGGACCGGCGGCACGTTCGTGACCGAACCCAGGGTCGACTGCGATCTGACTGGGCTTCCGGGATTCGCGGCGCAGGTACGGCGTAAGGACATGACTCCGCACTCGCGGGTGATCAAGGCGCGTCGGCGAAAGGCGCCACGCGCAGTCATCAACGCGTTGCGGCTGACGCCGGGCAGTGAAGTGTACGAGCTAGTGCGCGTGCGGCTGGCCAACCATCGGCCCGTGGTGGTGGAACGATCCTTCTTTCCGCTCGGGCCGCTGCCACGGCTCCTTGAGCAGGATCTCTCCGGGAGCATCTACGAGGTTCTCGGCGGCCTGGGTCAACCCCCGCATTCCGCCTTGGAGGAGCTCGAGCCGGTGCTCGCGACAAGCTCGGACTCCCGGCTGCTCACGATCGCCGAAGGAACCCCGTTGATGCGGATCACGCGGACTGCCTTCACTGCCGCGGATGTGCCGATCGAGTACTCGGCGGACGTCTTCCGGACCGACATCGCGCGGATCTTCGTGCGCAGTCAAGTGGGTCTCGATGCGCAGACAGCGAACGGGTTTGACGTTAGGGTACAGACCTAATTCCATTTTGGGACTAGACCAAATCAGGCACAGCCCTTAGTGTGGCTCCAACCACACGTCCAGGAGCCGCGTACATGGTCTCGAAGTCGCCAGAAGTCGAACTCGATAGGTCACTGGTGCGTGCGATCGAGCAGCTGATGCGTGACGCCGGAGAGATCGCGCTCACCAGCTTCCGCGAGCCGATCGCCGTGGAGAACAAGTCGACACGAGGCTTCGATCCGGTCACTCCAGTCGACCGTGGCGTCGAGCGGCACCTGCGCGCGGGGATCAGCCGAATCAGGCCGAACGATCGCGTGAACGGCGAGGAAGACGGTGCGAGCGGCGAGAGCAGCACCACCGGGTGGGTCTGGACTATCGATCCGATTGACGGGACCCGCTCGTACGTGACGGGATCGCCACTGTGGGGCGTTCTTGTCGGACTTCAGGTAGACGGTGTCGCCGCGGCGGGGTGGTGCTACCAGCCGCACACCGGAGAACTCTTCAGCGCGGCCGGCGGGGTCGGCCGGCTCGTCCACAACGGCTCGTCCCGCACGCTGACGTCGTCGTCGACGCACGACCTTGCACGGGCCTCTCTCTACTGCACCGATCCCGCGTTCTTCTTCGAACCTCGAGATCGCGACGCGTTCGAACGACTGGCGCGAAAGGTGCGGATCCGACGGTTCGGCGGCGACTGCTACTCGTACGCCCAACTCGCGCTGGGCACCGTCGACCTCGTCCTGGACGGCTCCTTGCAGCCGTACGACATCTTGCCGCTAATCCCGATCATCGAATCGGCCGGCGGTGTCGTCACCACGTTCGAGGGTCTGCCCGCCGATGCGGGCGGTTCGGTGGTCGCCGCTGCCAACGAGAAGATCCACGACGCAGCGCTGAACGCATTGGGAAGGCAGACCGCATGACGACGCACCCTTACGCCGATCGGTTCGAGATCCACCGTTTTCTGCCGGAGCACGGCCGTGATGAAAGCCAGGTCCTGGCCGAGCTCGACACCATGGCCGAGGAGGAGAACCGCCGCTGGCAGTCCGGCAAAATGTCAGGCTCCCTCTACGGCGGAGATCTCGATCACTACAGCTTCATGACCAAAGCGTTTGGCAACTTCGGTCACGTCAATGTGCTGCAGCGCGACACCTGCCCGAGCGCGACGAAGTTCGAGAGCGAGATCATCGCGATGACGTTGTCCCTGCTCGGCGGCGATGCAACCGGTGGAACCGCGTGCGGCCTGAACACCAGCGGCGGCACCGGCAGCATCCTGCACGGCGTGCTGGCTCATCGTGAGGTGTGGCGCGAGCGTGGTGTCATCCGCCCCAACCTCGTCAAACCGGAAACGGCACACCCAGCCTTCGACAAGGCGGGCTGGCTGTTTGACATCGAGGTTCGTACCGCGCCCATCGATCAGCGCTCGACCCAGGCCGATCCCCGTGCCATGGAAGCACTCATAGATGACCAGACCATCATGCTCGTGGGCTCGGCAGGCAACTATGGCTACGGCACGATCGACCCGATCGCGGAGCTCTCCGAGCTGGCGCTCGAGCACAGCATCGGTCTACACGTCGACGGTTGCCTCGGCGGATTCATCCTGCCGTTCGCAGAAGCGCTCGGCTACGACGTGCCACCGTTCGATTTCCGCAACCGCGGAGTCACCTCCATGTCGGCGGATACGCACAAGTACGGCTATGGGTTCAAGGGAACATCGCTGGTGCTGTTCCGCGACCCCGCTCTGCGTCGGGCACTGTACTTCTTCAAGACCGACTGGAGCGGGGGCAGGTACGCCTCACCGGGCATCGACGGCTCTCGATCCGGTGGTCTGCTCGCCGCGACCTGGGCGACGATGGTCAGTCTGGGGCGCGACGGGTACCTGCGCTACGCGAAGGAGATCCTCGACGTCAGCGCCGCGATGCAAGATGCGGTGCTCTCGCACCCCGAGCTCCGGCTGATGGGTTCGCCGACCTTTCTCTTCTCGTTCACCTCCGACGCGTTCGACGTCTACCTCGTCAATGACTTCATGACGTCGCGAGGGTGGCGGCTGAACGGCCAGCAGAAGCCGGCGGCGCTGCACATGGCCATCACGTGGCCTCAGCTGCAACCGGGTGTCGTCGATGAGTTCGCGCGTGATCTCGTCGACGCCGTCGAGCATGCGAAGGCCGAGCATGCCGCGGGCCGCCCCGCCAAGTCCTCGTCGACCTACGCCACGAGTGAATCGGCGTCCCAGGGTGCCGCGAAGCTGGATCTGCTCGCGGCGCGACTCGACGGCTTCCTAACCGTTCCGCCGGGGTGACCTTGTGGCTCAAGGACTCGCCAAGGACAGCGTTGTGCTGTCGTTCGACCTCGGCACCAGCGCGCTCAAAGTAGGGCTCGTGAGCGTGGACGGCGACCTGCTGTTCAGCGACGAGTATCCACTGGTGAACCATCTCGGTGCCGACGGCGCGTCCGAGCAGGACCCCAACGAATGGTGGAGCCTGGTGTCGCGAGGCTCCGGGGCCGTCGCAAGCGCCGGATTCGATATGTCGGCGGTTGTAGCAGTGGCTGTCACGGGACAGTTCTCGAGCACGGTCCCGGTCGATGCGAACGGCAAGCCGACCGGGCCCTGCATCATGTGGAATGACGGGCGCGGTAGCGAACTCACCGCGGCACTTGGCGCCACCGACGAGCTGGAGCACCACTGGTACGCCGTCACCGGGTCGCCGGTACCGCGCGGTTCGGGCCGAGCAGTGAATCACCTGGCGTTCCTCGAGCGTGGGCTGCCAGAGATCGCCGTGCGCACACGGTGGTATCTCGAGCCGGTCGATTACCTGACCATGCGGCTGACCGGCGTCGTCGCCGCCACGCGATCGTCGATGTGTGTCGTGCAGCTCTTCGACATCCACGACCCGGAACGACTCGATTACGACTCACAGCTCGTTGCCGACCTCGGCATCGATCCAAAAAAGCTGCCGCCGCTGATTCCGACCTGCGCGGTCACCGGCGGCGTCAGCGAACGGGCGGCCCGCGAGCTCGGCGTCCCGCCGGGCACCCCGGTCGTCAACGGGCTGCCCGACAACCAGGCCGCGACGCTCGGGTCGGGTGCGGTGAATCTGTGGGAGGCCCATTTCGTTATCAGCTCCACGGCCTGGGTGTCGACGCCGCTGTCGGAACCGCTGTCCGACGCCGCGCGCGCGATCGGCTCCGTTCCGAGCATGTGGCGCGGGGAATACATGCTGATGACCAACCAGGACACCGCTGGGACGTCGTTGAGCTGGCTGCGCGACCTCCTCGCTCCCCTGGCCGGCGGCTCGCTGACGATCGATGACCTGGTCGCGCTCGCCGCCGAGTCACCTCCCGGCGCACAGGGTGTTCTGTTCGCTCCGTGGCTGTGCGGCGAGCGAACTCCAGCGGTCGACAGCTCGCTACGCGCGAGCCTCACAGGAATCGGCGTCCGCACCACGCTGGCAGACCTGGCACGGGCGGTCCTCGAAGGTGTGGCAGTGAACGCCCGCTGGATGCTGGACGAGGTCGAGTGGGTGACGCGCCGTCGCTTCGAGCCGATTCGCTTCCTCGGCGGGGGTGCGCGATCCGACCTGTGGGCGCAGATCATCGCCGACGTCTTCGGCCGGAGGATCGAACGGGTGGCTGCGCCGACCCACGCCGGCCTTCGAGGAGCCGCACTCTACGCGCTCGTAGCGATGGGACACATCGATCGAAGCAGCCTGGGCGAGCTGGTGCGCGTCGAACGCGTATTCACCCCTGATGCCGCACTCGAGCAGCTGTATACGGCGAGCGCAGCGCGCCTCGTGTCGCTCTACGAGGCGACCGCGCTACGCACCCGGGAGGGCAGATAGGTGCTGCGTCGATTCATCCTCCGCCGGGTCTTGATCGCGATTCCGACGCTGTTCGGATTGCTGCTGGTGACGTTCGTCCTCACCTCCGCGCTGCCTGGTGACCGTGCTGCGCGGATGCTCGGTCAACGAGGCGCCGCCGACCCTGCCATTCGCGCGAACTTCGAGCGCGAGTGGGGGTTGGACAAGCCCCCATGGCAACAGTTCATCATCTATGTAGGCAATCTGTTCCACGGCAACCTCGGCCGGTCCACGATGACCAAGCGCGCGGTGGCCACCGACATCATCGACTTCCTTCCCGCGACGATCGAGCTGGCGCTGGTCGCCTTCCTGTTCGCCGGCCTCGGCGGTCTAATCCTGGGTACCGTCGCCGCGTTCTTCCACCGGCGCTGGCCGGACACCGTCGTCCGGCTGTTCGCGCTCGTCGCGTCGGGATTGCCGGTCTTCTGGCTGGGCCTGGTGCTGCTCCAGCTGCTCTACCTGCAGCTGGACATCGTCCCCGGACCGGAAGGCCGGCTGAGCCGCGAATTCATCGCGCCGCCGAAGATCACCGGCATGTACACCGTGGATGCACTGCTGACAGGCAGGTTCGCCACCCTCGGCAATGCTCTTGGGCACATCCTGCTGCCCGCAGCGGTGCTCGGGCTCTTCTTTCTCGGCCTGCTGGCCAGGATCACCCGTGCCTCCACCCTCGAGGTGCTTCGGTCGCCACATCTGGTTGCCGCGCGGTCCAAGGGCCTGTCACCGTGGGTGCTTCTTCGACGCCACATCCTGCCCAACGCCTTCGTGCCGACGCTCACGATCATGGGCCTGGCGGTCGGTGGACTGTTGGCCGGTGCCGTGCTCACCGAGACGATCTTCTCGTGGCCGGGTATCGGACGGTACGCCGTCGATGCCGCTAAGACGCTCGACCTCCAAGCAATCCTCGGCGTCACCCTGGTCATCGGCCTGATCTATGTGGTCACCAACGCGTTGGTGGACATCCTCTACGGAGTGCTCGACCCGAGAATCCGGATAGGAGGCTGAAGTGACAGTCGACCTCTCCCGCGCCATCGAATCCGCACCCGAAGAACCAACCGACGGCCACAGGTCGAGGTCGTTGCTCGCCGACGCCGGGCTCTGGCTCGGTGTCGCCGTCCTGGTGCTGTGGATCCTCGCCGCCGCGACGATTCCGCTGTGGCAACCCTTCGACCCCATCACCGATCAGTCGGTCGCCAACCGGTTAGCGGCACCGAACGCGACGCACTGGTTCGGGACGGACTCCCTTGGGCGCGACGGGTTCACCAGGGTCATCTACGGGGCCCGCCTATCGTTGCCGATCGCCGCGGTCGCCGTCGTCATCGCCGTTCTCCTGGGCTGCCTGGTCGGCGCGGTCGCCGGATTCGCGGGAAAGTGGGCCGACGAGATCCTGATGCGCCTCTGCGACGTCTTCCTCGCCTTCCCCGCCATGGTGCTTGCCCTCGCCATCGCCGCTGCGCTCGGTCCCAGCATGTCCAACGTGATCGTGGCGATAGCCGCCGTCACCTGGCCCGAGTACGCCCGCCTGATGCGGGGCCAGGTGCTGTCGATAAAGGACAACCTGCACGTGAAGGCTGCGGAGTCGGTTGGCTGCTCCCCGGCACGGATCTTCCGGCTGCACGTGCTGCCCTTTGGTGTACCCCCGATCGTGGTTAAGGCGACGGTCGACCTGGGGATGGCCATACTGCTGGCCGCGGGCCTCAGCTTCGTCGGCGTGGGCGCCGCGCCGCCCACCGCCGAATGGGGCTCTATGATCGCCGACGCGAGCAATCACATGCCGCAGTGGTGGCTCGCTCTGTTCCCGGGTCTGGCCATCCTGACGATCGTGCTGGCGGTCAACTTTATCGGGGACTCCCTGCGAGACCGTCTTGATCCACAGGTACGCGCGCAGAACAGGAGCGCGGGTCGTCGCCAGCTGGGACGTCTGCTGCTCGGAGCGCGAATGCGGGAGGGTAGTCGTGACTAGCGCTGAGAACCTATTCGAGATCCGCGACCTGAGTGTTCAATTCCGGACCGCCGACGGCATCGCCAAAGCAGTCAACGGGGTGAGCATTGAGGTCGCTCGCGGAGAGCGGGTCGCAATCGTAGGCGAGTCCGGTTGCGGGAAGACGGCGACCTTGCTCGCGGCGCTGCGGCTATTGCCGACACCGCCCGCCCATGTCACCAACGGCGAGGTTCTTCTGGACGGTGAAGACCTGCTGCAGGTCTCCGACTCGCGGATGCGCGCCCTGCAGGGTGCGGAGGTCAGCATGGTGTTCCAGGATGCGCTCAGCTCGTTCAACCCCATCGTCAAGGTCGGTCGTCAGATCAGCGAGGGCGCCGCTGCGCACCGAGCGTTGAAACGACGTGCGGCAGAGGAACGGTCGATCGAGCTGATGTGGCAGGTCGGGATACCCGATCCCGCGGTACGCGCGAAGCAGTACTCGCACCAGCTCTCCGGCGGGATGCGGCAACGCGCCATGATTGCGATGGCGCTCGCAGGCAACCCGCGATTGCTGATCGCGGACGAGCCGACGACTGCCCTCGACGTCACCATCCAGGCCCAGATCCTGGACATGATCCGGGCCTTGACGGACCTCTCACTCGTGTGGGTGTCACACGATCTGGGCGTGGTAGCCGGCCTCGCGCAACGGGTCTACGTGATGTACGCAGGGTCGATCGTGGAAGAGGGCGACGTGCGCAGCGTCTTTCACCACCCGCTGCACCCTTACACCGAGGGATTGCTGAGTTCGGTGCCGCGGGTGCGCACGAGGGACCGGCGACGCCTCGACTCGATTCCCGGGCTGCCACCGATCCTGACCGAGCTGCCACGGGGATGCCCGTTCTACGAGAGATGTCCGATCCGGGTGGACCACTGCGTCGATAACCAGCCGCCGCTTGTTGAGCGGGGCGGGCAAAGAGTGGCGTGCTGGGTTCGCGCAGGCGGGGAGCCCGGCCTGGTGCCCGCGGCCGGGCCACGAGGGATGGAGAGCCGCGATGTCTGATCGGCTGCTGGAAGTCGAGGACCTCAGGGTGCACTTCCCGGCCGGTGGCCTCGGAAAGAGACACGGAACGGTGCAAGCCGTCGACGGGCTCACCTTTGGGATCGACGCCGGCGAGTCGATCGGCCTCGTCGGTGAGTCCGGGTGCGGAAAGTCGACCACCGGCAATGCGATTCAGGGGCTGGTCAAGGCCACCGCCGGGCAGATCCGGCTGAACGGGAAGGACCTGCTCGCCCTGACCGCCGCCGCGAGCGTCGGCACACCCAGATGATCTTCCAAGACCCGACGTCCAGCCTGAACGCGCGAATGACAGTGGAGCAGACGCTCACCGAGCCGCTTGTGGTCCACCAGCTGATACCTCCGGCAAGGCAACCACAACGAGTGCGCGAGCTGCTGGATCTGGTCGGCCTGCCGCAGCGTTACGCCGGACGGCTCCCGCACGAGTTCTCAGGAGGCCAGCGTCAACGTATCGCCATCGCTCGGGCCCTCGCGGTGGATCCGTCCCGATCATTTGTGACGAGCCGATCGCGGCACTCGACGTGTCCATCCGCGCGCAGATCCTGAATCTCCTGATCGATCTGCGGGAGGAGACCAACCTCGCGTACATCTTCATCTCGCACGACATGTCTGCGGTTCATCACGTCGCAGACCGAATCCTCGTGATGTACCTCGGTCGCCCAATGGAGCTCGCCGACCGTGACGCGCTGCACGAGCAGACCCGCCACCCGTACACTGCGGCGCTCCTGTCGGCGATCCCGGTGCCCGATCCGGACGTCGAGCAGCACCGAGAGCGCGTCTTGCTCAGGGGAGAGATCCCGAGCCCACTCCATCCGCCGTCGGGGTGCGTCTTCCGGACGCGCTGCCCGATCGCGCAGGAGCGCTGTGCCACAGAGCGTCCGGAATGGCGGGACGTCGGTTTCGCCGGTGAGCCACACCTGGTCGCCTGTCACTACCCGCTCGACCCGGGAGCCGCCTCGGCCGAGACACAACTGAAGAGTCATCAGCCCAAGGGGGAACAATGAGCATCAAACGTAGTACCAGCCTGATTACCGCGTTCTTCATCAGTCTTGCCCTGTTGATCACCGGCTGCTCGGCCTCGCAGGACGAAAAATCAGGGGGATCCAGCAACGAGCTGAGGGTCGCCATCTCGCTGGGTGATGCGTCCGGTCTGGACATCGCCCACGAGTTCGCGGACGCTCAACTACTTATCGTTCCGCTGTGGGGCGACACGCTCATTCATTCGGATTCGAAAGACCCGACGAAGCTCGAGCCCGGGCTGGCGAAATCATGGGAAGCGAACGCCGATGCCACCGAGTACACGGTGGTGCTGCGCGATGACGTGAAGTTCTCCACGGGCAAGACGATGACCGCCGATGACGTCAAGTTCACCGTTGACCGCTCGCGCTATATCGAGGGGTCACCGTCCAGCCTGCTGACGAACATCAAGGAAGTGACGGTCGTCGACGACCACACGGTTAAGTTCATCTTGAACCTCTCCGACAGCTCTTTCCCTGCCGTCTTGGGAATCGTCTACATAAGCCCGATGGACAGCGCGGAGGCCAAGAAGCACGGCGCCGTTGCCGAGCAAGGTGCGGCCACGAGCGACACCGCACAGGAATGGCTCAACGCGAACACGATCGGAACCGGTCCCTACATGCTCGAGTCATGGGACAAGAACCAGAAGATGACCTTCAAGCGAAACCCCAATTACTATGGCGATCCGCCAGCGTACGACAAGGTCACGCTCGTCGACGTGCGCTCCTCGGCGACTCAATCACAGCTCGTCTCAAAGGGTGACGTCGATATCGCACTCGACATCGATCCCGACGCTGCGAAGTCCATGGGGGACGGCGTGAAGGTGCTCAGCGACCCGTCGTACAACCTCATCTATATGTTCTTGAACAACAAGAATCCCGCGGCGCCGCAGCTCGCGGATCCGCGGGTCCGTCAGGCCATCCAGCACGCGATCAACTACGACGAGATCGGCCAGGGGCTGGCCGGCGGTGCGAAGCGGCCCGCGGCGGTAGTCCCGTTGGGCTTCCAGGGAAGCGATGCGGTCAAGCCGGCGACGTACGATCCGAACAAGGCCAAGTCGCTGTTGGCCGAAGCGGGCGTGACGTCGATGAGCCTGGACGTCACGTTCGCCAACATGGTCTTGTACGGGATCTCGTTGAAGACGCTGTGGGAGAAGGTCTCCGAGGACTTATCGAAAGTCGGCATCACGCTCAACCTGCTGCCGGTCGAGTATGACGCTTGGCTCGCGAAGATGCAGAAGGGCGAGCTGACCATGTCGAGCTCGCTGTGGGCGCCCGACTATTTCGACAGCGCGACTTACTTCGATGTGTTCGGCCGCAACGACGGCCTCGTCGGGAAACGAGCCGGCATCAACCTGCCGCAAAACCAGGGCATCTTTGACCAGTACCTCGCCACGACCGACAAGTCCAAGCGCGAGGACCTTGCCACGAAGCTCATCACGAACATGCGAGACGATGCATCGCTCATCCCGTTCGTGCAGCCGAACAAGATCATCGTGCATGGAACCAACATCACTGGGGTCGCATACAGCCCGACGCAGGTCTTAACCATCCGGGAGATCAAACCGGCATAACCCGAGCGGATGCGGCGACCGGCGTGACCGGGCGCCGCATCCGGCTCGGAGCCGAGACAATCGCGCACCGGAACACGGGGCCCGGGGACGCCGCATCAGGAGAGTGCACAGCAACACCACGTCGGCACGCCGACAGGCCCGGGACAGAAAGAGGGCAGCGACGGATGACACTGACCCGCGAAGACCTGACTGGCCGTATCCGCACCGGCGCGATCGACACCGTGCTTACCGTGTTCACCGACATGCAGGGCCGCCTGCAGGGCAAGCGGCTCCACGGGCAGTACTTCCTCGATCACGTCCTGGATCACGGAACCGAGGGGTGCAACTACCTGCTCGCCGTCGACGTAGAGATGAACACTCTCGACGGTTACCAGATCTCCTCATGGGAGACCGGCTACGGCGACATGCGGTTCTCTCTCGACCTCGACTCGATCCGGCTGGTGCCCTGGCTGCCGGCGACCGCGCTGGTGATGTGCGACCTCACCTGGATGGACGGCACCCCGGTAGCCCAGTCGCCTCGACAGCTGCTGCGGGGCCAGGCCGAGCGTGCCGCGCAGCTGGGCTGCACGGCGTACGCCGGCACCGAGCTCGAGTACATCGTCTTCGACGACAGCTACGAGCAGGCGTGGGACGCCGGATACCGCGGGTTGACTCCGGCGAACCGGTACAACGTCGACTACTCGATCCTGGGCGGCACGCGCGTGGAACCGTTGCTGCGTGACATCCGCAACAAGATGTTCGAGGCCGGGATGGTGGTCGAGGGCACCAAGGGCGAGTGCAACCCTGGACAGCACGAGACCACGTTCTTGTTCGATGAGGTGGTGCGGACGGCAGACCAGCACTCGGTCTACAAGAACGGTGCGAAGGAGATCGCCGCCCAGCACGGCAAGTCCATCACATTCATGGCGAAGTACAACGAGCGCGAGGGCAACTCCTGCCACATTCACCTAAGCCTGCGCGGTACGGACGGGGCCGATGTGTTCGCCGACTCGTCGACCCGTACCGGGCACAGCGCGATGTTCGACCACTTCATCGCGGGGGTGCTCGCGACGATGCGCGAGTTCACTGTGCTGTACGCGCCGAACATCAACTCCTACAAGCGCTTCCAGCCCGGCTCGTTCGCGCCGACGACCGTGGCCTGGGGCCGAGACAACCGCACGTGCGCCGTCCGCGTGGTGGGCGAGGGATCCTCGCTGCGTATGGAGAACCGGCTGCCCGGTGGCGACGTGAATCCCTACTTGGCGATCGCCGGAATGCTCGCCGCCGGCTTCTACGGCATCGAGACGGAGCTCGAGCTCGAGCCACCGATCGAAGGCAACGCCTACGCCTCGCGCAAGCCGACCGTGCCCACGACTCTTGCCGAGGCCCGCGCGCTGTTCGCGTCGTCCACCATCGCCCGCGAAGCGTTCGGTGACGACGTCGTCGACCACTACGTGAACGCGGCGGACGTCGAGATCGCGGCGTACGACTCGGCGGTCACCGACTGGGAGCTCAAGCGCGGATTCGAGAGGCTGTAACCATGCCCACGTTCAACGGCGAGCAGCGCGACGTTGTCAGCCCAGCGACCGAGCAGATCGAGTTGACCGTGGTCCACTCGTGATTCAAGCAGAGTGGCCTCGGTTGCGAACTCGGTCCGGACGCGCTCGACTCATCCACGGAGACGAAGAACGTCTTCAACTGCACTGACTAGAACCACGCAGCGGAAGGAAACCTGCACATCATGAGCAAGCGGCTCGACGGCAAGGTGGCCGTCGTCACCGGCGGATGCAGCGGCATCGGCTTGGCCACGGTCCAGCGGTTCGCCGAAGAAGGCGCTCGCGTCGTCATCGGGGATCTCGACACGGCGAAGGGGCCCGCGGTCTGCAAGAGCGCCGGCGGAACATTCGTCGAATGCGACGTCACCGACGCGGTGCAGGTCGACGCACTGTTCCGCGCGGCTAAGGAGAAGTACGGCAGCGTCGACATCGCATTCAACAACGCGGGCATCTCGCCACCGGAGGACGACTCGATCCTGACGACGGGCCTCGACGCGTGGCGCAGGGTCCAGGAGGTCAACCTGACAAGCGTCTATCTGTGCTGCAAGGCCGCGCTGCCCTACATGCTGGAGCAGAAGCGCGGCTCGATCATCAACACCGCCTCGTTCGTCGCCGTCATGGGCGCCGCCACTTCCCAGATCTCCTACACCGCAAGCAAGGGTGGCGTGCTGGCGATGTCTCGTGAACTCGGTGTGCAGTTCGCCCGCGAGGGGGTGCGGGTCAACGCGTTATGCCCCGGGCCGGTGAACACGCCGCTCCTGCAGGAGCTGTTCGCGAAGGACCCTGAGCGCGCCGCGCGACGCATGGTGCACATTCCGGTGGGCCGGTTCGCAGAGCCGGTCGAGATCGCCAACGCGGTTGTCTTTCTCGCCAGCGATGAATCGTCGTTCATTACGGCCTCGCAGTTCCTCGTCGATGGCGGCATCGCCGGCGCCTACGTGACGCCCCTGGACCAGTGATGCCAAGGCCGGTCATCGGCGTCACCTGTTATGTCGAGCCGGCCTCCTGGGGAGCGTGGCGCGGCGTTTCGGTGGCGCTGCTGCCGCAGCGGTACGTCGACCACGTCCACCGTGCAGGCGGCCGCGCCGTATTGGTGCCGCCCCTCTCGAGCACGGGCGCGCTGAACGACACCGCCGACGAGGCCGCGACCTTGCTCGACCGTCTCGACGGGCTCGTCGTCGCCGGCGGCGCGGACGTCGAACCCGCGCGGTACAGTGCCGAACCACACCCGACGGTCCAGCCGTCCCGCCCGGACCGCGAGGCCAGCGAGCTCGCGCTGGTCACGGCCGCACTGGCCGCGGACGTCCCGTTGCTGGGCATCTGCCGAGGAATGCAGGTGATGGCGGTCCAGGACGGCGGGACCCTTGAGCAGCACCTGCCCGATCGGATCGGCCACGAGCGTCACTCGCCGGGGCCCGGCCGGTACGGCGTCCACGTGGTGAACGTCCTGCCCGGCACTCGGCTGGCCGACATCCTCGGCGACAGCGTCGACGTCTCGACGTACCACCACCAAGGCGTGACGCGGCATCCCTCGTACACGGCCTCGGCCTACGCCGATGACGGCGTGCTGGAGGCGATGGAGCGCATCGACCGGCGGTTCTGCCTCGCTGTTCAGTGGCACCCCGAGGAGGGTGACGACAACCGGTTGTTCGAGGCGCTCGTGCACGTCGCGCAGTCGATAGGGTGAGGTCAACCGGCCTCGGAGGTGCGCCATGGCGGAGGGTTCATCGGGCGTCGTCGTCCCGCTCCACGGTACGAAGCGATCGAGCAGCGCCCTCGGGCGCGAGGTGGTGTCGGCCGCGCTCGGCGTCGCCGACCCGGTGGGCTCGCGGGCCGCGCTGCGTGAGACCGACTGGCGGCGGCAGTACGGCGGGCACTTCCGCCGGCTCGTCGAAGCCGGCCTCGACGACGCGGACGCCGCCGTCCGGATGGCCCAGGTCGGCCTGGACGCCGTGCACGACCGGATGACGTACATCGACGGGGAAGGCGAGCGGTCGTTGCGCGAGGCGATGCTCACCGAACCGGTGA
This sequence comes from Cumulibacter manganitolerans, assembly GCF_009602465.1. NCBI lineage: Bacteria > Bacillati > Actinomycetota > Actinomycetes > Geodermatophilales > Geodermatophilaceae > Cumulibacter > Cumulibacter manganitolerans. The sequence goes on from NZ_WBKP01000001.1 coordinate 104,549, forward strand.
CGCCATTGACCACCGCGGTCGTCGAGGGCCGCGGCACCGCCGAGACGCAGTTGTCCATCCCGTTCCGAGGACGACGCCTCGCCGGTGACGAGCTGCACGCCCAGCTCGATACCTGGCTCGCCCGCGGCTCGATGGAGCCCTCGGCCGCGGACGCCGTCCGGCAGGTGATGGCACACCCGGAATGGCTGTCGCTGCCGGGACGCACCATGGTCGTGCTGGGCGCGGCGTCCGAGATGGGTCCCTTGCAGTCGCTGCTGCGGTGGGGCGCGACGGTCGCGGCTGTCGACCTGCCGCGCCGCGAGATCTGGCGGACGACCGTGGACCTGGCGAAGAAGTCCGCCGGCACGCTCCTGGTCCCGGTCGGCTCCGAGGGACCGATCGAGGACCGGGCCGGCGCCGACCTGCTGCACGACCTGCCCGCGGTCGGCCGCTGGATCGCGGACATCGACGGCCCGCTCGTGCTGGGCAACTACGTGTACGCCGACGGCGTCGTCAACCTGCGACTGGCTGCCGCGGTCGACGCGATGACCGCCTGGCTGATCGACCGGTGCAGCGCTCCCGGCGACCTCGCGCTCGCGTTCCTCGCCACGCCGACGGACGTGTTCGGCGTACCGCGCGAGACCGTCGAGTTCAGCGAGCGGGCCTACAACCGTCCCGGCCTGGCCCGGGTGCTGCGGACTCCCGTCCGGTTCCTCAGCGGTGGACGCCTGCTGAAGCGCAACTACGCGCCCGGATCGGACCCGGGCCTCAACGACTCCCGCGTCTCCCAGCAAGGTCCCAACTACCTGCTGGCCAAGCGCATCCAGCGCTGGCGCGCCACCACGGCGCGCCGGGCGGGGCTCGACGTGTCCATGCTGGTCGCACCGCCGACCCGCACCCGGTCGGTGCTGAAGAACCGCGCTCTCGCCGCGGCGTACGCCGGTGCGCACCGGTTCGGCGTCGAGGTCTTCTCGCCGCCGACCAGCAACACATTGATGGCGGCGCTGATGGTGCACGACCTCTACGCCGGCCGGCCGCAACCGCGCGAGCCGTGGCGAGAGGAAGCCGCGAAGGCCGTGCACGGCGGGCTGTGGCGCGGACCGTACGATCCGCGTTCCGCCCTCGGCATCGCCCTGGTGCTCGGGATCGGCCGCAACCGCTCCTAGCCACCCCGCCCGCGCGCCCGGCTCCACGCCCCGCTCCCGGCTCCCGCCCGCGGTGCGCTCCGGAAAACGTCGCGCTGGAGGCTTCCTGGACGTCCGGAGTGATCAGTGGTCTTCCTGGCTGACGTTTTCCGGAGACCGCGCGCGTCCGAGTCGGCGCGGCCGCTTGCTGGCGCCGGTTCCTCAGCCGCGCCGACGGCTCACGCAGTCGCGTGAGCGCTCAGGTTGCGGGTGTGGCTGCGGCGCAGGTGGTCGCGGCGGCGTACGACGGCCAGCACGCTTCGCTGGACGTCGTCCCACTCGTGCAACACCTGGTTGTAGCTGACCCGCATCACGACGTAGTCCCGCTCGACCAGCAGCCGGTCGCGCCGCCGGTCGCTCTCGTAGGCGAGCTCACCGGTGTGGTGTGCTCTGCTGTCCATCTCCATGACGAACCGGTCTCCGATCATCAAGTCGACGCGGCCCACACCGGCGATTCGTATCTGTGGCCGCACCTTGAGCCTGAGCCGCGCCACCAGGCACGCGCGATCGACTCGCTGCCCGATTCCGCCCGGCCATCGACGCGGTCGAGGAGCCGTCGCACCTTCGCCGGATGGCCGGCCAGCGCGGCCCGGACGTCTTCCTCAGACACGCGTTTCGCATGCAGGATCGAGTCGATGATGGCGACCAGCTCCTCGTCGCTCACGCACCCCGCCGCGGCGCTCAGTGCGATGAGGGTCGGATCGACCGACGACGCCGGGCGTTTGCTGCCCGCCCGACTCCCGCACCGGCGCAATCCGGTGGCCAAGCCGCCGGCGGCAGACCGGCGACCGAAGTCGGTCAGCCGGACGTGCGTGTCGGTCACCCGCGGAGTCCAGTACCCGCGCAAGGCCAGCGCCGAGACGCACGACAGCACGCCGCCGCCCTTCACCGCGGCGAGCGCCGCCGGTGCCGGGGAGTCGCTCGCGAGCCATCCGTGCCGTACCCGGCGGAGCCGGTTCATCGCCACCAGACGGCCGATCTCGTCTCGGTCCACCCCGCATCGGTTGAGCTGCGCCGTACGGACGACACCGAAGCTGTTGGCGATGACGAAGTCGAGGTTCATCCGGGCAGCATCGGCCCGTTGTGTTGCCCGGGCGAGCGGCCGGCGGGCCGCTGTGCATGACTCCCCGCGGCTGTGGACAGCGGTCTGGCTGTCAGGAGACCGACACCTTCCCGCCAAAACGTCACCTCTGCGAGTCACTGTCCATCCGGAATGCCCGAGGGGCCGCCAGGGCGTTCTTTTGAGAAGTCCTCGAGGCTTCGCGCAAGCGGTGGGTTCGGTTGACACGGCCGGTTCGGCCGGCGGCTACGGCTTAGCCGAAGCGGGGCGGTACGCCGAAAGATAAGGAGATCGCCCGATGCCGGGCCGCCCTCCTTAGACCGAGCCTGGGAGGTGCAGGAGTCGCGGGGCCGTCTCCACCGGGCCGCGAGGCGGCCGCGCCTCCTGTGCCTACTTCAGGAGGAGCCATGCCGTTCGAGGTCCCAGCCATCGAGCTGATGAACGACGACATCCGCCGCCGGCACCACGACGCGCTGAAGGGCGCGCGACGGTGGCTGCCCGGCGTACGCCGGTCCAGCACCGAGTACCGCAGCGCGGCAGCCGCCGCCCGCCGGGCGACCGAGACGCTGATCCGCTGACCGCACAGCCCCCGGCTCTGTCACACCGACCTGCGACGATAGGGAGCGTGCCGAGATGGGGATCGCATACGCCGCTGGTCGGACGCGCCGACGAGCTCGCGCACGCGCTCGCCGCGCTCGATGCGGCCGATCGCGGCGAGCCGTCGGCCATCCTGCTCGCCGGTGAGGCCGGCGTCGGCAAGACCCGGCTGCTCACCGAGATCGCGACGACGGCTGCCGACCGCGAGGCGCTCGTGCTGGTCGGCTACTGCGTCGATCTCGGGCTCGGGCTGCCGTACCTGCCGTTTCGCGACGTCCTGCAGACGCTCGCTTCCGACGAGCGGTACGCCGCGCAGGTCGCGGCCCTGCCGCCGCTGGCCCCGCTGGTCGGGCGGGATCCCGCCGCGGGGATCGACCCCCCGGCGCTGTTCGGGTCGTTGCTGGCGCTGCTCGACACCCTCGCCGCCGACCAGACCGTCGTCCTCGTCATCGAGGATCTGCACTGGGCCGACCAGGCCAGCCGCGACCTGTTGCGGTTCCTGCTCGGCCGGCTGCGTCGTCAACGGTTGCTCGTCATCGGCAGCTACCGGTCGGACGACGTGCACCGCACGCACCCGTTGCGGCGTGACCTCGCCGAGCTGGTTCGGCTGCCGGAGGTCGAGCGGCTCGAGATCGGCCGGTTGGACGACGCCGCGATCCGCACCCTCGTGACGGCGCTGTCCGACCGTCCTCCGGACGACGGGTTGATGCAGACGCTGCTGCAGCGTGCCGAAGGCAACGCGTTCTTCGCCGAGGAGCTGGTGGCCAGCTTCGCGGACGAGCAGCCAGCTGCCTCCCCGACCGGCACTTCGCGGACCGGCGCCGCCCCGGCCGATGGCCTGGGTCAGGCAGTGCCTCGCGCCGCGCCGGCCGACGCCCTCGGTCCGGGAGTGCCTCGCGCCGCGACGGTCCGAGCAGGCACGCCTCTTTCCGGCTCGTCGGGCTCCGGCACGCCACGCCGCGGCACGGCGCGAGCCGGTGCCCTCCCGGCGGCGTTGAGCGATCTGCTGCTGACCCGCCTCGAGCGGCTCAGCCCGGCGGCCCAGAAGATCGTGAAGTCGGCCGCGGTCGCGGGCCGTTCCGTCGACTACCGGTTGATTCGCGCGAGCCTGCCCGGCCTCGACGACACCGCCTTCGACGAAGGCCTGCAAGACGTGCTGAGCCATCACGTCATGTACTCCGACGACGGCGAGGTCTACAGCTTCCGGCATGCGCTGCTGCGGGAGGCGGCGTACCGCGACCTGTTGCCCGGCGAGCGGGTGAGGTTGCACGCGCAGTACGCCGCCCAGCTCGCCGGGCTCCGCCCCGGCCCCGCCAGCGCCGCCGACCGCAGCCATCACCTGTACGAGAGCAACAACCTGCTCGGCTCGATGCGGGCCTCGCTGGAGGCGGCCGAGTACGCCGCCCTGTCCGGCGCGCCGCCCGCGCAGCGCAACCACCTCGAGCACGTCCTCGAGCTGTGGCCGTCGGTCGAGGGCGCCGCCGAGGCGCTGGGCGTCGACGAGCTGGCCGTCACCTTCGACGCCGTCAGCGCCGCGCAACGCTCGGGAGACCTGCAGCGCGCGTACTCGTTCGCCACGTCGGCGCTCGAGCAGGCGACTGCGACCGCCGCCCGGGCCCGGATCGCCCGCGCCCACTACACGCTCGCGGAGGTCGGGCTCAGCCTCGACCGCGGCGGCGAGGCGCGGGCGCACACCGAGGAGGCGCTGCGGCTCACCGACGGCGACCGCCGGTCGACGTCCCGGCTCTGGGCGCTCACCATGCACGCCCGCGCGGCGGCGTACGGCGACGACGACGAGGCGGTCGAGGCGGCGTACGCCGAGGGCGTGCAGACGGCGCGCGAGCTCGGCCGTCCGGACATCGAGGCAGAGCTGACGGCGACGGCCCTCGTCGCCGGCCAGGTCACCCGCCAGACGCCAGAGGGACTGCGCGAGCTCGCCCGGGCCCTGGAGCTGGCCCGCGCGGCGCCGCGTCCGGCGACGGAGCAGCGCGTGCTGTTCAACCTCGCGATCGGCAGCTACGAAGGGGGCTTCATCGAACAGGCCTTGCGTTGGGCGCAGGAGCTGCGCGACCTGGCGGCGCGGAGCGGGATCCAGGGCAGCCTCTACTCCACGGCGACCGCGGTCATCGAGGTGCTGTGCCTCTACGCCCTCGGACGGTGGGACGAGGCCCGCGCCGTCACCCTCGACGTGCTGCCCCGCTCCCGAGACAGCAGCCCCTACCTCACCGAGCAGGTCGCCGCCGCCGACGGATATGTCGGCGTCGGCCGGGGCGAGCCGCGCACCGTCGAACGACTGACCGCCTTGATGTCGGCCCTCGACGGGCGGCACTTCACGACGATCCTGCACGCCGGCAGCTCCTTGATCGAGGACGCCGCGTGGCGGGGCGATCCCGACGACGCCCTGCGTTGGCTGCGCGCGACCCGCGGGCCGGTGGTCGGTGAGATCGCGTCCGAGGCGATGGCGCGGCTGGGCGGCGTCGCGCTCGGGGCGGTGGTCGACGCGGCGCTCGCCGACGCCGCCGGAACGCGGTGGCGGGTGGCCGCCGACGAGCTGATCGCGCAGGTGCGCGAGTGCCTCCCCGCCGACGCGCACGGCAAGGCCGACGGTCCGGAGACGGTGGCGTGGATGGCGTTGGCCGAGGCACAGTACGCGCGGCTCGGCGGTGATGCGGCCGACCGGTGGCGGGCGGCGTACGACGCGTTCGGGTACGGCGAACGCTATCGGCAGGCGGTCTGCGGGTGGCGGCTCGCCGAGCAGCTCGCGGCCACCGACCGCCACGAGGCGGCCCGCTGGCTGCGCGCGTCGCTGGACGTCGCCGAGTCGGCCGGAGCGAGCCGGCTGCGCGAGCGGCTGCTCGACCTCGACCGCCGCGCCGCACTCGGCGTCCGCGCCTCGTCGAGCGGTCGCCGCTCCGGCCGTCGCTCGACGTCCAACAGTTCCGGCGGTCGCGCGGCGTCAAGCAGCTCCGGCGGTCGAGCGTCCGACGGTCGGGGCTCGTCCGGCGACGGCGCTCCCGGCAGCCGCGCTCTGGCCGGTGACAGCACCGAGAGCTCCACCGAGCGCCGCTCTCCGTTGACCGCGCGAGAGAGCGACGTGCTTCGGCTGGTGGCCAAGGGATCCACCAACCGGCAGATCGCCACCGACCTGTTCATCAGCCCGAAGACCGCCAGCGTGCACGTCAGCAACATCCTGGCGAAGCTCGGCGCCGCCAGCCGCACGGAGGCCGCCTCGATCGCCCGCGATCGAGGACTGCTGTAGCCCTGCCCGGCGGGCGGGCGCCGACCGTGGCGCGTGAGGTGGACCGGCAACGCCGCGCAGGACGAAGCCGGCGAGCGACGGTGGAGGTCCTCAGTCGGTGGAGCGCTCCCGGCCGATCAGCCTCGACAGCAGCGGCGCCGTGATCAGCACGAGCAGCAGCCGGGCCATCTGTACGGCGAACACGTACGTCGCGTCGGCGTTGGAGTCGGTCGCGATGGCCAGTACCGCCGGCAGTCCACCCGGGGTCGTCGCGAGGTAGGCCGTCAGCGGGTCGATGCCGGTCGCCTGCTCGAGCACCCAGCCCAGCGCCCCGCTGCCGATGACCACCAGCAGGATCATCACCGCCGCGGCCGGCAGCAGCCGCGCGATGGCCCGCAGGCTCGCGCGGGTGAACCGCAGCCCGACCTGCAGGCCCAGGGCGACGAAGCAGACCGCGACCACCGGCTCCGGTACCCGGACGGCGCCCAGCACGCCGCTGATGGCCAGTACCGCCGAGACGATCATCGGCCCGAGCAGGAAGAACGTCGAGATCGGGATCAGCCAGCCGATCAGCGCGCCGATCCCCACGCACAGCGCCGTGTACAGCAGGTCGCTCCACAGCCGGGTGTGCGGCGCGGACGTCGTGGGTCCGGCGTGGGCGTGGAAGAACCACAGCGCGATCGCCGGCAGGGTGACGAGGATGAGCAGCACGCGCAGGTACTGCACGACCGCGACCACGCGGTCGTCGCCGCCGAGCTCGCGGGTGATCGCCGTCAGCGTGGAGGCGCCGCCGGCGATCATCGACAGCACTCCGGTCAGCCGGCCGATGCGCCCGATGCGGGAGAGCAGGAACCCGCAGCCGATGCTCAACGCCAAAGTCGCGGCCGTGACGGCCACGGCCGCCGCCCACCCGGTCGCCAGCCGCTGCAGCGCCGGGAGCGTGATGGTCGCCCCGATCGTCGTGCCGATCACCGCTTGCGACGCGCGGGTCGTCAGCCGCCCGATCTGGGGCGGGTTCTCGAGCCAGAGCGCGACGATGCAGCCGCCCACCAGACCCGCGAAGAGGGTGGGCGACGGGACGCCGAGCACGGCGAGCAACCATCCGGCCACCGCGCCGGCGACGACCGCGACCGCCCACGGCAGCACCGTGCGCCGCGTGAGCCGCCGGTCCCCGGCGACGCGACGGGTCCGCCGGGTCGCGAGATAGCCACGGCGGTCGGAGGTCACCCGGCCAGCATGTCAGGTCGGGGCCTGCCGGCGGGCGAGTGCACCGGCGGCGAGGATCGCGACGGTGACGGTGAGCAGCGCCGAGACGACGACGGCACCCGCCTCACCAGGCAGGAAGTAGTGCAGGGATTGCCCGATCTGCAGGGCGGCGATCGGCAGCCCGAGCTGCGCGGCGGCCAGCGCCGACACCGCCACCGGCTGACCGGCCGCGCGGGTGGCCGCGTGTGCCGCGAGCGCGCCCAGGGCGAGCGCGACCCCGAGCGCGATCATCTCGGGGTGCGCGCCGAGCAGCCGGAGGTCCAGTGACGCGCCCAGCCAGACGAAGAAGATCGGGCCGAGGAACCCCTCGGTCAACGCGAACAGCTGCTTGGCCAGCCGTCGCGGGTTGCCGATGGCCGCGATGCCGAGGCCGAGAACGAAGCCGGCGAGCATGATCGAGACGTGCACGGTGACCGCGAGCGCGCAGAGCGCGAACAAGACCATCGTGGAGATCCGCAGCTCGACGGCGAGCCGGGCGTCCTCGGAGAAGTCGTGCACGCGGCGGCGTACGCCGACTCGGTCCAGGCGCCACAGGACCGCCGCGACGACCGCACCGGAGGCGACGACGGCGAGCGCGCCGAGCGCGGCACGCGCCACGTGCTCGCGATCGATCGCCATCGGGAGCGCGATGATGCACAGCGCGTCCGCGAGCGCCAGCTGCGGGATCAGCTGCGTCATGTCCCGGCCGGTGAGCCCGAGCGCCGCCGTCACCGGCAGCGCCAGCGCGGCGGACGACGACGCCATCAGGACGGCGTACAACGGCCAGTGCGGGTTGTGGAATACCGCCGCGATGCCCACGGCCAGGCCGACGGCGATCACCGCGACCAGCGCGACGCGCAGCACCGCGCGCGGCAGCGCCCCCACCACGGCCCCCTTGCGCAGCGGTACGTGGCTCCCGGCGACGAACATGACCAGCGCGAACCCCATCTCGGCCAGGAAGCTCAGCATCGGCTCGCTCGGGTCGACGACGCCGAAGCCGGTGCGGCCGAGCAGGACGCCCGCGGTGAGCTCGCCGAAGACGACCGGGATCCGCCACGAGCGTTTCGCCGCCAGCAACGGACCGAGCAGGCCCGCGGCGATCACGATCGCGAGGATGCGCAGCTCCATGAACGCTGAGGCTACGACGCCCCACGCCGGGGGTCGACGCCGGTGAGGTTCTGCGGGGCTGCGGGTGACGGTAACGGCGGATTATCGTCACTGGCTGCCCCGCAGAAGGATGACCGCTTACGCGCTGACCGGCCGCGGCCGGCGACGCTGGAGCGCTCCGGCTACTGCTGCCAGGCCGGCTTGCGCTTCTCACGGAACGCGAGCATGCCCTCGCGCGCCTCTTCGGAGCCGAACAGGCTCTCGGAGAGCTCCACCATCGCCGCACCGTGCTCGTCCAGGTGCGCGACGAGCTCGCGGCCCAGCAGCTCCTTGGTCTTGGCCAGCCCCTGCGGGGAGGCCTGCAGCAGTCCGTCGAGGGTCTCGCGCAGGACGGCGTCCAGCTGGTCGGCGGGTACCGCCCTGCTCACCAGCCCGGACCGCTCGGCGTCCGCGCCGCTGAACGTCTCGCCGGTGAGGTACCAGCGGCTGGCGAGGCGCTTGTCCATGACCGGCAGCGTGGTGAGGGAGATGATGGCCGGCGTCAGGCCGAGCCGGGCCTCGGTGAACGCGAACGTCTGGTCGTCGGCGACGATCGCGATGTCAGCCGCGCCGACGATGCCGAGGCCGCCGGCGCGCACCGGACCGCGGGCCAGCACGATCACCGGCTTCGGGGTCGAGGCGATGGTGCGCAGCATCTCGATCATCTGGCTGCCGCTGTTCATGCCGCCGGTGGACGCCGCCTTCAGGTCGGCGCCGGCGCAGAACACCTTGCCCGCGTGCGTCAGCACGATGGCGCGGACGGCGGGGTCCTCCGCGCAGCTGCGCAGGTGCGCGATGAGCTCGGACATGAGCTGCACCGAGAGGGCGTTGCGGTTCTCCTGGGAGTCCAGGGTGATGGTCCCGATGCCATCGGCGACGTCCAGGTGCACCAGTTCGGTCATGTCGGCTCTCCTTCGGGGCGGTGCTCGGTACGGTATCGGCTCACTAGCCGCGAGCCGCTCGCCAGGATAAGTTGATGCCTGTGTCACGTCTAGGGAAGGACTCGGGATGGCCGACATCGAGGCATTGATCGCGGACCTCCGCGCCGAGCAGGAGGGCGTGGACGCCGTCCTCGCCCAGATCACCGACGACCAGTGGGCGACCGACACGCCCGCCGAGGGCTGGGCGGTGCGCGACCAGGTGGCCCACCTGGCGTACTTCGACGGCGCGGTCACGCAGGCGATCACCGACCCGGAGGCATTCCGCGCCACGCTGCCGGGACGCGCCGAGGACCCGGACTTCGTGAACACCGTCGCGAAGGCGCTCGTGGCGCTGCCGCCGGCCGAGCTCTGGGCGCGCTGGAAGTCCGGCCGCGAGCCGATGTACGCCGCGATGCGGGACGCCGACCCCAAGGCCCGCTACCCCTGGTACGGGCCGCCGATGTCGGTCGCCTCCGCCTGCACGGCACGCATCATGGAGACCTGGGCGCACGGCCAGGACATCGCCGACGGCCTCGGCATCACCCGCGAGCCCACCGACCGCGTCGCGCACGTCGTCTTCATCGGCTACAAGGCCCGGCCGTTCGCCTACGCCAACCGCGGGCTGGACCTGCCCGACGGCGACGTCCGCCTCGAGGTCACGCTGCCCTCCGGCGACCCGTTCGTCATCGGCCGGTCCGACACCGACGTCATCCGGGGGACGGCGTACGACATGGCGCTGCTGGTCACGCAGCGGCGGCACCGCGCCGACACCTCGCTCGTGGCCGAAGGGCCACTGGCCGAGGAGTTCCTGGACGTGGCGCAGGCCTTCGCCGGACCACCCGGGGGCGGCCGCGAGCCCGGTCAGTTCCCGCGCGCCTGAGGGACGCCCGCGCGCAGACCCCAAGGTCACGATTCGGACGCGCCGCATCCATAGCGTGGACGCCGCCTCGCGGCGCGGTGCAAGGTTCGAGGAATGACCGAACAGACCCCCGGCACCCGCGAGGCGTCGTCGAGTATCACCCGCACCAAGGACGTCGACACCGTCATCCACCAGAACGACGACACCGCCGAGGGTGAGCACGGCGGACTGCGCAAGCACCTGACCGCGCGCGACCTGATCGGATTCGGTGTCGGCATCGTCATCGGCACCGGCATCTTCACCCTCACGGGAACCAGCGCGCGCAACTTCGCCGGCCCCGGGGTCGTCATCAGCTTCCTGCTCGCCGGCGTGGTGAGCCTGCTCGCGGCGCTCTGCTACGCCGAGCTCGCCGCCGCCGTGCCGACCGCCGGGTCGTCGTACACCTACGCGTACACGACGATCGGGGAGATCTTCGCGTGGGTCATCGCCTGGGATCTCATCCTGGAGTTCGCGCTCGGCGCCGCGGTGGTCTCGCGCGGCTGGTCGGGGTACCTGCAGGAGGCGTTCGGCCTGCCCACGTCGCTCTTCGGCGAGGGCTCCGTGGTCAACCTCGGTGCGGTGGCGATCGCGCTGGTCCTCGGCATCGTGGCGGCCGTGGGCATTCGCGAGTCGAAGCTGGTGACCAACCTGCTGGTGGTGATCAAGGTGGCGGTGTGCATCTTCGTGATCGCGGTCGGCGCGTTCTTCATCAAGGCGGCCAACTACTCGCCGTTCGTCCCGCCATCGCGGCCGATGAGCTCCGAGCTCGCGGCCACCGGCCTCAAGCAGCCGCTGTGGCAGTTCCTCACCGGGGCCGATCCCACGGCGTTCGGGCTGACCGGCATCTTCGTCGCCGCCGGCATCGTGTTCTTCGCGTACAGCGGCTTCGAGGCGGTCGCCAACCTCGGCGAGGAGACGAAGGAGCCGGCCAAGGACATGCCGAAGGGACTCATCGGGACCCTCGTCCTGTGCACCGTGCTGTACGTCGGCGTCTGCCTGGTGCTGACCGGCATGGTGAAGTACACCGGCCTGTCCGAGGGGGCGCCGATCTCCGACGCCTTCAAGCAGGTGGGGCTGGGCTGGGCCGGCATCCTCATCGGCATCGCCGCGGTCGCCGGGCTGTCGTCGGTGATCCTGGTCGACATCGTCGCGATGGGCCGCATCGGCTTCGCGCTGTGCCGCGACGGGCTGCTCCCGGCGTCCGTCGGCAAGGTCTCGCCGCGCTTTCGGACCCCGATGCGGATCACCTTGGGCACCACGGCCGTCGTCTGCCTGCTGGGCGCGTTCATTCCGCTGACGGCGCTGGCCGAGATGGTCAGCATCGGCACGCTCTTCGCGTTCCTCGTCGTCTCCATCGCGGTCGCGGTGCTGCGGCGGACCAAGCCGAAGATGCACCGCCCGTTCCGTACGCCGTTCGTCCCGGTGCTGCCGATCATCTCCGGCCTCGCCTGCCTGGTGCTGATGGCGAGTCTCGCCGTCGAGACCTGGCTGCGCTTCCTCGTGTGGCTGGCGCTCGGGCTGATCATCTACTTCGGATACGGCCGCAAGCACTCCCGGCTCGCCCCGGGCAACCTGGTCGCGACCGGGTACGGCCGGCGCGTGGACCGGCCGGATCCCGACCCGGAACCGGTCTAGACCGCCGCACCGGCACCGGCACCGGCACCGGCACCGGAACCGAGAGCGATAGCGGCACGGGCACCGGAACCGAGAGCGGCAGCGGCAGAACCGGCACCGGCAGCGGCCGGGCGCCGGCGGCCCACGAAAACGTCGCCCAGGAGGCGCCTTGACCACCCCGGGTGGACAGCGGACCTGCAGGGCGACGTCCTCCGGACGACCGAGCGCCTCGTGCTACCCCAGGAGGTCCTGGGGGATGTCCAGGTGGCGCGCGCGGAGGAACTCGCCGAGGCCCTTGGCCTGGGCATCGAACCGCAACGACGACGACACGCCGTCGCCCAGGAAGCCCTCGATGACGAAGTTGACCGCCTGCAGGTTCGGCAGCGGGTACCGGCGGACGGCGAGGTCGTCGATGCCCGGCAGCAGCTCGCGCAGCCGGGGCGTCGTGAGCGTGGCCTCGAGGAACGCGTAGGCCTCCGGCGTGCGTGCCCACACGCCGACGTTGGCGTGACCGCCCTTGTCGCCCGACCGGGCGCCGAACAGCCGCCCGAGCGGCACGCGGGTCGTCGCTCCGCCGGTCGGCGGCGCGGACGCCGCTCCCTCGTCGTACGACGGCGCATCCAGCGAGCCGGCGAGATCAAGCCCGGTCTCGCGGACCTCCACCGCGTCGTCACCGACGTACGCCGTCGCCGTCACCTCGCCGACGTCCACCATGGCGGGGATGTAGGTCTCGTACGCCGTGGCGCCGCCGGGCGGCGAGGTGGCGTACAGCCCGGGGTACGTCGACAGCCCGGTCTGGATGACCGCGCCGGAGAACGCGCGACCGACGAGCTTCTCGTTCGAGTCCGCGACCGCGATCCGCAGCAGGGTGGTCGCGGCGCCGAAGGTCTGCGGGTCCTCGGCGTTGCGGCCGAGCAGGTCGACCTCGACCCGCTCGAAGGCGTCGCGGCCGCCGGGGATCATGTTCCAGATCGTCTTCTCGGCGATGGCGGCCTTGCCCTCGGGGTCCTCGCCGGTCAGGCACAGCAGCATCTGGTTGCGGTAGCCGCCCTCGACGGCCATCGAGACCTTCAGCCCGGACGGCGGACGCTCGCCGCGCACCCCGGAGATCTCGACGCGGTCGGGCGCCTCCTGGGTGAGGGTGATGCTGTCCAGCCGCGCGGTCGCGTCCGGGTTGGCGTACTGCGGGCCGCCGACCTCGTACAGCAGCTGCGCCTTGACGGTGTCGACCGACACCAGGCCGCCGGTGCCGGGATGCTTGGTGATCACCGACGAGCCGTCTCGGCGGATCTCGGCGATGGGGAAGCCGATGCGCTCGATCCCCGGGACCTCGTCGTAGAAGGAGAAGTTGCCGCCCGTGGCCTGCCCGCCGCACTCGATGACGTGACCGGCGACGATCGCGCCGGCGATCTCGTCGAAGCTGTCGCGTTGCCAGCCGAACGCCCACGCCGCGGGCCCGACGACCACGGCGGCGTCGGTCACCCGACCGGTCACGACGACGTCCGCGCCGCGCTCCAGGCACGAGGCGATCGACCAGCCGCCGAGGTAGGCGTTGGCGGCCAGCGGACGCCGGCCGGCGAGGTCGACGACGTCGCCCCCGTCGAGGTTGGTCAGCGCTCCGCGCTCGATGAGGTCGGGCACCCGGTCGAGGATGTCGTCGCCGGTCACATAGCCGACGGACGCCGTCAGCCCGAGCCGTTCGGCGACGGCCGTGATCGCGTCGGCGGCGCCGCGGGGGTTGAGGCCGCCGGCGTTGGAGACGATCTTGATGCCCTTGTCGAGGCAGGTGCCGAGCACCTGCTCGACCTGCGTGACGAAGGTGCCGGCGAAGCCGGCGGCCGGGTTCTTCGCGAGCTGCCGGCGCAGGATGATCATCGTGAGCTCGGCGAGCCAGTCGCCGGTCAGCACGTCGATGTCGCCGCCCTCGACCATCTCCTTGGCGGCCGACAGGCGGTCGCCGAAGAAGCCGCTGCAGTTGGCGACCCGCAACACCTCGGTCATGATTCCTCCACGACGATCAGCGGCGCCTGGTAGTCGACCGTGTCGCCGACGCCGACGAGGACCTGCTTGACGACGCCGGCGCCGCCGGCGGCGAGCTTGTGCTCCATCTTCATCGCCTCGAGGACGATCAGCGTCTGGTCGGCCTTCACCGCGTCGCCCTCGGCGACCTCGATCGAGACGACCAGCCCGGGCAGCGGCGCCTCGATGCTGCCGGCGACGCCGTCCACCTCGTCCACGGCCGCCAGGTCCACCGGGTGCAGGGCGATGACGCCGTGCGGCGACCGGACGAGGGTCGGGTCGCCCGGGGTCACGGTGAACGCATGCCGCATCCCGTCGACCTCGAGCGCGAGGTGGTCACCCTCGCGGCGCGCGACCCGCACCGCAACCGGCTCGCCGTCCGTGGCCAGCAGCCAGCCGCCGTCGCGCTGCGGGGTCAGCTCGACCGTCACCTCGCCGCCGGCGTACGAGTACGCCGTCGGGATGGGCGCGCTGCGCAGGTTGCGGAAGCCGACCGGTGCGAAGGCCTGCACGGTGGGTGAGGTGGGCGCGGCGAGCAGGTCGGCGAGGCTGGCCGCGAGCGCCGCGCGGCGCACGTCCTCCTCGTCGGCGGCAACGCCGACCAGCTCGGGACGGCGATCGAGGAAGTCGGTCCCCACCGACGACTCGGCGAACTCGGGGTCGTCGAGGATGGCCAGCAGCTGCGGGATGTTGGTGCTGATGCCGGTCACCTCGACCGCGCGCAACGCCTTTGCCAGCAGCGCGATCGCGGCGTCCCGGTCGACGCCGTGCGCCACCGCCTTGGCGATCATCGAGTCGAAGCGGACACTGACCTCGCTGCCGGAGCGGACGCCGATCTCCCAGCGCACGCCGGGCACGTCCGGCGCGGACCAGTGCGGGATCCGGCCGGGGGAGGGCAGATAGCCGCGGGCCGGATCCTCGGCGTAGATGCGCGCCTCGATCGCGTGCCCGTCGAACGGGACGTCGCCGAACAGCCGCTCGGGCAGCGGCTCGCCCTCGGCGATCCGGATCTGCTGCTCGACCAGGTCGATGCCGACCACCTCCTCGGTGACGGCGTGCTCGACCTGCAGGCGGGTGTTCATCTCGAGGAACGCGAAGCCGTGGTCGAACGCGAGGAACTCGACGGTTCCCGCACCGACGTACCCGATCTGCTTGGCCAGCGCGACGGCCGCCTGGCAGATCTGCTCGGCGAGCTCGGGCGAGGTGGTGCGCGGTGCGGGTGCCTCCTCGATGATCTTCTGGTGGCGGCGCTGCACCGAGCAGTCGCGGGTGCCGAGGTGGACGACGTCGCCCTCCAGGTCACCGAGCACCTGCACCTCGATGTGCCGCGGGCCCTCCAGGTAGCGCTCGACGAACAGCGTGCCGTCGCCGAACGCCGACTCCGCGCCGCGGCGCGCCGTCTCGAGGGCGCGGGTGAGGCCGTCGGTCGAGTCGAGCCGGACCATGCCCTTGCCGCCGCCGCCGGCGGACGGCTTGACCAGCAGCGGGGTGGGCAGTGCCTCGATCTGCGCGATCGCCGCCGCGACGTCGTCGCCGACGGTGACGCTGTCGAGCACCGGGACCCCGGCCTCGGCCGCGATCTCCTTGGCGCCGATCTTGCCGCCCATCGCCTCGATGGCCGCGGGCGTCGGGCCGATCCAGGTGAGGCCGGCGTCGATCACCGCCTGGGCGAAGGCCGCGTTCTCGGCGAGGAACCCGTAGCCGGGGTGGACGGCGTCCGCGCCGGTGCGGCGGCACGCGGCGATGATCGCCTCGATCGACAGGTAGGGCGACGACCTCGAGTCGTCGCCGAGCGCGACCGCGAGGTCGACGTCGTCCAGGTACCGCGAGTCGGCGTCGCTGGAGGAGTACACCCCGACGGTGCGGATGCCCAGCCGGGCCGCGGTGCGCGCCACGCGGGAGACGATCTCGCCGCGGTTGGCGACGAGGATGCAGGAGATACGGGTCATCGTGGCCTCACATCCGGAACGCGGCGTAGCCGCGCTCAGCGTCGGTCGGGTTGCCGCGGGCCGCGGACATCGCGATCCCGAGCACGGTGCGGGTGTCGCGCGGGTCGATGATCCCGTCGTCCCACAGCTGGCCGGTGGCGTACAGCGCGGTGGACTCCTTGTCGATCTGCGCCTCGACGACGGCGCGGGCCTTGGCCTCGGCGTCCTCGTCGACCGGCCTGCCGGAGGCCTTGGCGGCGTTCTGCCGGACGATCGACAGCACGCCGGCGAGCTGCTTGCCGCCCATCACGGCGATCTTGTGGGTCGGCCAGGAGAACACGAACCGCGGGTCGTACGCGCGCCCGCTCATCGCGTAGTTGCCGGCGCCGTAGGAGTTGCCGACCATCAGCGAGAAGTGCGGCACCGAGGAGTTCGAGACCGCGTTGATCAGCTTCGAGCCGTCCTTGATGATGCCGCCCTGCTCGTAGCGGGTGCCCACCATGAAGCCGGTGATGTTGTGGATGAACAGCAGCGGGATCGACTGCTGGTTGCACAGCTGGATGAAGTGCGCGCCCTTCTGCGACTCCTCGCTGAACAGGATCCCGTTGTTGCCCAAGATGCCGATGTCGCGGCCGTGCAGGCGCGCCCACCCGCAGACGAGGTTGCCGCCGTACAGCGGCTTGAACTCCTCGAACTCCGAGCCGTCGACGGTCCGGGCGATCACCTCGCGGATGTCGTACGGCGTCCGCGGGTCGACCGACGGGACGCCGAGCAGCTCCTCGGCGTCGTACACCGGGTCCGGGCCGGTCAGGCCGTCGGGCGCCGGGCGCGACATGCGCAGGTGGCGCATGATCTGCCGGCCCAGCGCGATCGCCTCGTGCTCGTCGCGGGCGAGGTAGTCCGCGCTGCCGGACTGCCGGGCGTGCATCTCGGCGCCGCCGAGGGTCTCCTCGTCGGCGTCCTCGTTGGTCGCCATCTTGACCAGCGGGGGGCCGCCGAGGAACACCTGGGCGCCGCCCTTGACGAACACCGTGTAGTCGCTCATCCCGGGGACGTAGGCGCCGCCGGCGGTGGACGAGCCGAACACGAGCGCGATCGTCGGGACGCCGTTCTTGGACAGCCGGCTGATCTCCTTGAAGGAGGCGCCGCCCGGCACGAAGATCTGCGACTGGAACGGCAGGTCGGCGCCGCCGGACTCGGTGAGGTTGATCAGCGGGAGCTTGTTGCGCCGCGCGACCTCGTAGCCCCGCAGCCCCTTGGCGACGCTCACCGGCGACTGGGAGCCGCCGCGGATGGTGGGGTCGTTGGCCATGATGAGGCACTCGGTGCCCTCCACGACGCCGACGGCCGTGACGACGCCGCCGCCGAGCGGGTGCTCGGTGCCGTAGCCGGCCAGCGGCGACAGCTCCAGCAGCGCCGAGCCGCGGTCGACGAGCAGCTCCACGCGCTCGCGGGCGAGCAGCTTGCCGCGCTGGCGGTGCCGAGCGACGTATTTCTCACCTCCGCCGGCCAGAACCTTCGTATTCTCGGCGTTGATCTCGCCTAGCATGTCCAGCATCGCTTCGCGGTTCGCTGTGTACTCGCGGGATCTGGTGTCGAGCCGTGAATGGATCGGCGGCACAGGCCCTCCAAGGGACGAGGTGGATTGGTGCGGCGCTCCCGGCCACTCTGGTGCAAACATGACAAGGGTGTCAAGTCGCGTTAGGCTGGGTCAGGAGAGAGGGAGTCGACGCCATGACCAAGCCACCGCCGGCGGCACTGACGGACGCGCATTCCGTCCTCGCCGAGACGCAGCCGGCGACCGAGCGTGGACGTCGCAAGCGCGCCGCGATCGTCGCCGCGGCCCGGGAGGTCTTCGAGGAGTCCGGCTTCAAGGACGCCCGGATCGCCGACATCGCCAAGAAGGCCGGTGCGTCGTACGGCTCCTTCTACACGTACTTCGAGTCGAAGGAAGAGATCTTCCGCGAGGTCGTGCGCGAGGTGACCAGCGAGATGTTCGAGTTCTCGCGGCCGCGCACCGCCAGCGACGACCCGGTCGAGCGCATCGAGGTGGCCAACCGCAAGTACGTGGAGGCCTATGCGCGCAACGCCCGCATGATGACCGTCATGGTCGAGGTGACGGCGTACGACGACTTCACCCGCCAGCTGTCGGTCGAGATCCGCGAGCGGTTCGTGACCCGCAACGCCGAGGGCATCAAGCGCCTGCAGTCCCAGGGCCTGGTCGACAAGAAGATCGACCCGCGCGTCGCCGCCGACGTCCTCGGCGGCATGATCGAGCGCTTCGCGCAGATCTGGGTCGAGTCGCGGACGCAGGCCGAGATCGACGCAGCCGTCCCGATCCTCACCCGGATCTGGACCCGCGGCCTCGGCCTCGCCGAGAACTGATCCGACCACGGGCGGTCTTCCCGTGGCACGGATCCGGCCGTGGAGGCGCGGCTTCGCGAGGCCGATCCGGGCCGGTCGTCGCGTTCCTCCGCCGGACCAGACCTGGCGGCGCGGCCTCGTGCGGCTCACCTGCCCCGCCGGCTGGGCTTTCCCGGCTCGTCGGCAGCGCCTAGGGTCTGGGTCATCGACGACAGGAGCAGGCCGATGACGCAGATCAACCTTCCGATGCCGAGCCGCCGGCCGCAGGACACGCCGCCCGCGCGGCTCGAGGCGGGGAGCACCGACTGGGCCGCCCTGATGGACCGGCTCAACGCCCTCCTGCGGCTGCGCACCACGCCGGTCGCGATGAAGCTCTTCGAGACGGTCGAGGAGATGGAGGCCGTACCGAAGATCCGCCGTCCGAAGGCGATCCACACGACCGATCAGATCGTCGCGCAGGCGGCCCGGATCGGCTTCACCATGGGCATCACCAACGACGACCTTGTCGGGCCGCAGTGCGGCGCCGTGATCGGCCTGCACCCCCGCGACGAGCAGTGGCTCTCCGGTGACCGGATGGCCGGGGTGTGGTTCGCCGACCAGGAGCAGGCGTCGCTGCACCAGCACGCGATGGACACCGTCCCGGACGGCATCTACCAGGCGATGGCGGTGTCACCGGTGAGCAGCGGCCGGCTCGACCCGCCGGACGTCGTGCTGATCTACGCGACGCCGGCGCAGTCGATCCTGATGATCAACGGGCTGCAGTGGGCGGGCTACAAGAAGTTCGAGTGGTCGTGCGTGGGGGAGTCCTCCTGTGCGGACTCGTGGGGTCGCGCGCTCGCGCGCCGCGAGCCGTCCATGTCGATCCCTTGCTACGCCGAGCGCCGGTACGGCGGCGTCCTCGAGGACGAGCTGCTGCTCGCGCTGCCGCCGGAGTACCTCCCGGGCATGCTCGACGGGCTGGATGCGCTCAGCCGCAACGGCTTCCGGTACCCGATCCCGCAGTACGGCATCCAGAGCGACGCGCGGGCCGGCCTCGGCGCCTCATACGGCTGACCCGCCTCGGCGCGCGGCTGTGGGGACTTCGCCCGCAGCCGCTCGGCGCGGCCGAGCCACTCCGGAAAACGTCACCCTGGAGACGCCTTGGCCACTCCGGGTGCGCAAGGCCCCGCAATCGCGACGGTTTCCGGGCGACCCCAGGGAGACGGGGTCGTGGGATGCGCGCGTCGGGTGCTTGTGGGGCCGCTTCGGAGCGCTTGGACGGCGCGGCTAGGTGAGCTTGCGCAGCTCGTGCTTCTGCACCTTGCCGGTCGCGGTCTTGGGCAGCGCCTTGACCAGCTCGACCCGCTTGGGCACCTTGAAGCCGCCGAGGCGCTCCTTGCAGTGCGCGATGACGCCCTCGGGCGTGACGTCGGTGCCGTCGGTGACGACGAACGCGGTGACCGCCTCGCCCCAGCGGTCGTCCGGGACGCCGATCACGCCGCAGTCGACGATGTGCGGATGCTCCAGGATGGTCCGCTCGACCTCCATGGACGACACGTTCTCACCGCCGGACTTGATCATGTCCTTCGAGCGGTCGGTGAACCAGACGACTCCGTCGTCGTCCTTGTAGCCGAGGTCGCCGGTGCGCAGCCAGCCGCCGCGGAACACCTCGGTGTTCACCTCGCCGCGGTTCCAGTAGCCGCGCATCACCTGGGCGCCGCGGTACACGATCTCGCCGTGCTCGCCGCGCGGCACCAGGGTGCCCTCGGGCGAGATGATCCGGGTGTCGACGGTGCACACCGGCGGCCCCCAGGACGCCGTGGCGGTGAACTCGTGCTCCGGGAACTGGAACACCGTCGGCGGCACGCACTCGGTCATTCCGGAGCCCAGCAGCGCGTGCCCGTTGGGGAACAGCGCCTTGATCCGCTTGATGCGCTCATCGGGCATCTGCGCCATCGCGTACATGCAGAACCGGACGCTGTCGTAGGTCTTGCCCTTGGTGCGCGGGTTCTGCAGCAGCAGCTCGTACATGTGCGGCAGCAGCATGATGTGCGTGAGCCCGTCGTTCTCCAGCGAGTCGACGAACTGGTCGGGATCGAACCCCGGCAGCGCGACGACTGTGCCGCCGGTGGCCAGCGTGGGCATCGTCAGCACGTTCAGCGCGGTGGTGTGGAACATCGGCACGATCACGCCGAACACGCTCGGCTCGTTGCTCCACCGGTGGCCGGCCGTGATGGCGGTCGTCAGGCAGGCCACCACGACGGACACGTGGCTGGTCAGCACGCCCTTCGGCCGGGACGTCGTTCCGCTGGAGTACAGGCACTGCAGGATGTCGCGGTCGTCGACCTGCACCTCCAGCAGCGATCCGTCGCCGTCGGCGAGGTCGTCCCACGACACCGTGTCGATGCCGCCGACCTGCGCGGGCGCGTCGCCGCGGACGACGATGCGGGTGACCTGCGGCAGCTCGGCGATGATCTGCTCCACGATGCCGAGGTACGGGCTGTCGACCACGAGCGTGCCGACCTCGGCGTCGGCGAGGCAGAACCGGATCTCGTCGGGTGCCTGCGCGAGGTTGATCGGCAGGCTGATGATCCCCGCCTTCGCGCACCCGTAGTACGTGGCCATGAACTGCCACGAGTTGCCCATGATGAACCCGACCGGCTCCTGGCGGCGTACGCCGAGGCCGAGCAGGCCGCGGCCGACGGCGTTCGCCGTGCGCTCGAGCTCGGCGTAGGTGACCGTCCCGGCCGCGTCCTTGATGGCCACGCGGTCGGGGAACTGCTCGGCGGAGCGGGTCAGCATGTCACCGACCACGCACCTCCCCGCGAGGTTGTAGTCGAGCGCGGACACGCCGGAGACATCGGGCTGCATGGGACCTCCTCGTTGGGCTTGCCGTGATTGTGCCTGATGACGCCCGGTTTGCCACCGTCCGTGGACGGACGCCCGCGCGGGGCGGGTAACGCCGAAGGACCGATGAGGCATACGGTCGGGGCATGGCCAATACACGCACCGAGACCGACAGCATGGGCAAGATCGAGGTCGACGCCGACCACTACTGGGGCGCGCAGACCGAACGCAGCCTGCACAACTTCGACATCGGTCGGAACTCCTTCGTCTGGGACCGGCCGATCATCCGCTCGCTCGGCATCCTGAAGAAGGCGGCCGCGCAGGCGAACGGCGACCTCGAGCAGATCCCGGCGGACGTCGCGAAGCTCATCGTGCAGGCGGCCGACGAGGTGATCGCCGGCAAGCTGGACGCCGAGTTCCCGCTCGTGGTCTTCCAGACCGGCAGCGGCACGCAGAGCAACATGAACTCCAACGAGGTGATCTCCAACCGGGCGATCGAGCTGGCCGGCGGCGAGCTGGGCTCGAAGAAGCCGGTGCACCCCAACGACCACGTCAACCGGGGGCAGTCCAGCAACGACACCTTCCCGACCGCGATGCACATCGCCGTCCTGCTCGAGCTGCGCGAGCGGCTGTACGGCTCGGTGACGAAGCTGCGTGACACCCTCGACGCGAAGGCCGCCGAGTACGCCGACGTCGTCAAGGTCGGGCGCACCCACCTGCAGGACGCCACCCCGATCACGCTCGGCCAGGAGATCGGCGGCTGGGTCGCGCAGATCGACCACGCGCTGGACGACGTACGGCACGCCGAGAAGGGGCTGCAGCGGCTGGCCATCGGCGGCACGGCGGTCGGCACCGGCCTGAACGCGCACCCCGAGTTCGGCGCGAAGGCCGCCTCGTACATCTCGCAGGAGACCGGTGCGGAGTTCGTCTCGGCGGAGAACAAGTTCGCGGCGCTCGCCGCGCACGACGAGCTGGTCGCGGTCAGCGCGACGCTGCGCACCCTCGCCGGAGCGCTGATGAAGATGGCCAACGACGTCCGCTGGCTGGCGTCCGGGCCGCGAAACGGCATCGGCGAGCTGCTGATCCCCGAGAACGAGCCGGGCTCGAGCATCATGCCGGGCAAGGTCAACCCGACGCAGTGCGAGGCGATCACGATGGTCGCCGCGCGAGTGTTCGGCAACGACGCCACGGTCGCGTTCGCGGGCACCCAGGGCAACTTCGAGCTCAACGTGTTCAAGCCCGTGATGGCGCACGCCGTCCTGGAGTCGATCCGGATCATCGCCGACGCCTGCGTGTCGTTCAACGACCACTGCGCGGTCGGCATCGAGCCCAACCGCGAGCGGATCGCGGCCAACCTCGAGACCAACCTGATGCAGGTCACGGCGCTGAACCCGCACATCGGCTACGACAACGCGGCCGCGATCGCCAAGAAGGCGCACAAGGACGGCACCTCGCTGCGCGAGGCGGCGCTGGCCCTCGGCCACGTGACCGCCGAGCAGTTCGACCAGTGGGTCGTGCCGATGGACATGACGCACTCCTGAGCGGCGCGGCCGGTGGATTCCGTCTCGTCGGCTTGCATGCTAACTTGACACGCAAGTCAACTTGGGGAGTCTCGTATGCAGTTCACCGCTGAGCACAACGCGTTCCGTGAGATGGTGCGGAGCTTCGTGGCCAAGGAGCTCACGCCGCACGCCGACGAGTGGGAGAAGGCGGGGATCTTCCCGGCGCACGAGGTCTTCAAGAAGGCCGGTGACCTCGGGCTGCTGGGCATCGAGTACGACGAGGAGTACGGCGGTCTCGGGGCCGATCACCTCTACACGATGATCGCCGTGGAGGAGATCGGCCGGATGCCGTGCGGTGGCGTGCCGATGGCCTTCGGCGTCCAGATGATGATGGCGACGCCGTCGCTGCACAAGCACGGCTCGCCGGAGCTGAAGGAGAAGTACCTGCGTCCGGCGATCGCCGGAGACATGGTCACCTCGATCGCCGTCACCGAGCCGGACGCCGGCTCGGACGTGGCGTCGCTGCGCACCCGCGCCGTGCAGGACGGCGACGACTGGGTCATCAACGGCTCGAAGATCTACATCACCTCCGGCACCCAGTCCGACTGGCTGTGCCTGCTCGCCCGCACCTCGAACGAGGGCGGCTACCGCGGCATGTCGCAGATCATCGTGCCGCGCGACTCGCCGGGCCTGGAGGTCGTGCGCAAGCTCGACAAGTACGGCATGCACTCCTCGGACACCGCCGAGCTGTCGTTCGTGGACGTGCGGGTGCCGGTCTCGAACACCATCGGCGAGATCGGGCGGGGCTTCCAGCAGCAGATGGAGCAGTTCGTCGTGGAGCGGATGTTCGCCTCCTACGGCAAGGCCGACTCCATGCAGCGCGCGCTCGACAGGACCGCGGAGTACCTCAAGCAGCGCGTCGTCAAGGGCAAGCCGTTGATCGCCAGCGACTACGTCGCCTACAAGCTCGCCGACCTCTCCGCGCAGATCGACGTCTTCCGCGCGCACGCGCACGCCATGGCCGAGAAGTTCGCCGCGGGTGGAGACACCACCCGCGAGGCGACGATCTCGAAGCTGATCGGTGCCCGGCTGGCCCGCGAGGTCGGCGACTGGTGCCTGCAGTTCCACGGCGGCATGGGCTACATGGAGGACTTTTGGGTCGCCCGATACGTCCGCGACACGCGCCTCGGCTCGATCGGCGGCGGCAGCGACGAGACGATGCTGCAGGTGCTCGCCCGCATCGACGGCTTCACCCCCTGACCCTGCTGGTCGCCGATGCGGTGGCTTGCGCCCCGCTATCAGTCGTTTAGCGGGGCACAACCCACCGCGAGAGCGGTGAGCGGGGCGTAACCCACCGCGAGAGCGAGGGCTGGCGTGGTGATGAAGAGGACCTTAATGTCGACTCGACACTCGGCCCGGTAGGAAGTGAGCGCCATGGACAACGGAATCGGCCGCTGGATCTACAAGCACGCGGTCATCAACGGCGACCGGATCGCGCTGAAGTACGGCGATCGCGAGATCAGCTACACGCAGCTCAACGAGCGCACCAACCGGCTGGCCGCCGCGCTGCGCTCCCGCGGCGTCGAGAAGGGCGACCGGGTCTGCATCCTGTCGACCAACTCGGCGGAGTTCCTCGAGGCGCTGTTCGCGACGGCGAAGGTCGGCGCGATCTTCGTGCCGATCAACTTCCGGCTCGCCGGGCCCGAGGTGGCCTACGTGCTGACCGACTCCGAGCCCAAGGTGCTGTTCTACAGCGGCAACCTGGCGCCGACGGTGGACTCCGCGCTGAAGCAGGAGGGCGTGCACGTCGGCAGCGTCGTCGCGATGGAGACCAGCGACGTCCCCGAGGGCCGTGAGGCGTTCGAGGACGTCGTGGCGAGCGGGTCGGCGGACGCCGTCGAGGCCGACGTGGCCAAGGACGACGTCGCGGTCATCATGTACACCTCCGGCACCACCGGCCGCCCGAAGGGCGCGATGCTCACCCACGGCAACGTCGAGGCCAACAACATCAACATCATGGCGATGGCCGAGGGCATCTCGAAGTACGACACCACCGTGACGCCGGCACCGCTGTTCCACATCGGCGGCCTCGCGGTGCACACCTTCCCGCTGCTGTTCCTCGGCGGGACGGTCGTCATCCTGCCGACCTTCGAGCCCGCCGGGACGCTGAAGGCGATGGCCGACCACCGGGCCAGCGTGCAGTTCCTGGTGCCCGCGATGTGGGCGGCGATGACGCAGGTCCCGGACTTCGACTCGTACGACGTCTCCCGCATGCGCTACGCCATCTCCGGCGGTGCGCCCTGCCCGATCACGGTGATCGAGTTCTTCCAGAACAAGGGCTGGGACTTCATCGAGGGCTTCGGCATGACCGAGACCTGCGCGGGCGCGACCGGCCTGAACAAGGAGGACGTCATCGACCACGCCGGCTCGGTCGGCCGCCCGGCGCTGCTGGTCGACGCGCGCGTCGTCGACGAGATTGGCGAGGACGTCGCACCCGGGACCGTCGGCGAGCTCGTGCTGCGCGGCCCCAACGTGTTCATCGGCTACTGGCAGATGGAGGACGCGACCCGCGACGCCATCCGGGACGGGTGGTTCCACACCGGCGACCTCGCCCGCGTCGACGAGGACGGCTTCTACACGCTCGTCGACCGCAAGAAGGACATGATCATCACCGGCGGCGAGAACGTCTACCCGATCGAGGTGGAGCAGGTGCTGCACCGGCACCCGAGCGTCATCGACGCCGCGGTGATCGGCGTCCCCGACGAGAAGTGGGGCGAGACGGTCAAGGCGGTGCTCGTCGCCAGGCCGGGGCAGACCATCGTGCCCGAGGAGATCATCGCCTACGCGCGGGAGAACCTGGCCCACTTCAAGTGCCCGACCTCGGTCGAGGTGATCGACGAGCTGCCGCGCAACGCGACCGGCAAGATCCTCAAGCGCACCCTGCGCGAGCGCTACGCCGGCCGCGGCGAAGCCGTCAGCCGATGACCACCACCGGGGGGACTATGACGACGTATCCGCAGCTGCTCGACGAGCGCGCGAAGAGCAGCCCGGACAAGGTGTTCCTGCGCGCCGACTCGGCGCGCGGCCCCATGACCGCGGTCACCTTCGCCGAGCTGGCGCAGCGCTCGCGGCAGGTCGCCGCCGGGCTGCAGGGCGCCGGCCTGCGGGTCGGGGACCGGGTGGCGATCGCCGCCCCCAACCAGATCGAGTGGCTCGAGCTGTTCTTCGGCACGGTGCGGGCCGGAATGGTCGTGGTGACGCTGAACGTGCGCTACCGCGAGTCCGAGCTCGAGTACATGCTCGGCCAGTCCGGCGCCAAGGCGGTGGTGTCCTCGGCGCAGCTCGGCGACTTCGACTACGTCCGGCTGTACGCGGGCCTCGCCGAGCGGCTGCCCACCGTCGAGCACTACTACTTCATCGGCGAGCTGGACGCCGGCACGCGCATCGGGTCGACCGAGGCCAGGCCCTTCGAGGCGTTGTACGCCGACCCGGCCGGGTACGTCGAGGCCGACGTGCGACCCGAGGACCCGGCCGTCATCCTCTACACCTCCGGCACCACCGGCCGCCCCAAGGGCGCGACCCTGACGCACGCCTCGATGATCGCCTCGGCCACGGCCCAGCGCGACCACACCGGCTTCGGGCCGGACAACGTGCAGATCACCTGCATGCCGTTGAACCACGTCGGCGGGATCACCTGTGCGGTGAGCACCGGGCTGGTCGGCGGCGGCGAGGTCGTGATGCTGCCGGCGTTCTCCCCGGAGGCCGCGATCGCCGCCATCGCGCAGTACGGCGGCACGAACTTCGGCGGCGTGCCGACGATGTGGAAGCTGATGATCGACCACCCGTCGTTCGCATCGTACGACGTGAGCTCGCTGCAGGAGGCGGTCATCGGCGGATCGAACGCCGACCCGACGCTGTGCCGGCAGATCGTCGAGCGCTTCCCGTCGGCGAAGCTGACCAACCTCTACGGCCTCTCCGAGAGCTCCGGCGCGGCGATCCTCTCGGCGCACGACGACGGCGTCGAGGAGGTCTCGACGT
Source organism: Cumulibacter manganitolerans (assembly GCF_009602465.1). Lineage (NCBI taxonomy): Bacteria > Bacillati > Actinomycetota > Actinomycetes > Geodermatophilales > Geodermatophilaceae > Cumulibacter > Cumulibacter manganitolerans. The sequence goes on from NZ_WBKP01000001.1 coordinate 131,107, forward strand.
ACATCGGCGTCCCGATCGGTGGCGTCGAGGCGCGCATCGTCGACGTGACCGGCGACGTGCTCGAGCCGGGCAGCGAGGGCGAGCTGCAGATCCGGTGCGCCGGCGTCGCCGCGGGCTACTGGGAGAAGCCGGAGGAGACGGCCGCGACGTTCCTGGCCGACGGATGGCTGGCCACGGGCGACATGGGCCTGATGACCCAGGACGGACACGTGCAGCTCAAGGGCCGGCTGAAGGAGATGTACGTCCAGGGCGGCTACAACGTCTATCCGGTCGAGGTCGAGAACCTGCTGTGCAGCCATCCCGCCGTCGCGATGGCCGCGGGCATCGGGGTCGCCGATCCGGTGCTCGGTGAGGTGGGCCGCTACTTCGTCATCAAGCAGGGCGAGGTCACCGAGGACGAGCTCATCGGGTTCTGCCGGGGCCGGCTGGCCGACTACAAGGTGCCGCGCCAGGTCGTGTTCGTCGACGAGCTGCCGATGACGCCCGCCGGGAAGATCGCCAAGGCGCAGCTGCGGTAGGCCTCCGGCCGGGCCGCGGTGGATCGCCGAGGCGTGGCCGCGCCGGGCCTCGGCCGGGCAGATCGCCGCGGCGCGCCGCCGCGTCTCGCGGGACGGACCGGCAGCGACGCCGAATCAGGGAGGATGGGCGGGTGCGCTCTCCGACGAGTACCTACCGACTGCAAATCACCCCCGACTTCACGCTCTTCGACGCGGCGGGCCGGCTGCCCTACCTGCACGACCTCGGTGTCGACTGGGTCTACCTGTCCCCGATCCTGCAGGCGAGCCCCGGCTCGTCGCACGGCTACGACGTCGTCGACCACTCGCGGGTGGACGACGCCCGCGGGGGCCCGGAGGGCCTGGCCGCGCTGTCGGCCGAGGCGCGGCGGCTCGGCATGGGCGTGCTGGTCGACATCGTCCCCAACCACATGGGGGTCGCCGAGCCGCACGAGAACGCGGCCTGGTGGGACCTGCTGCGCGGCGGCCAGGACTCGGCGTACGCCGCATGGTTCGACGTCGACTGGGAAGCCGGCGGCGGCCGGATCCGGATCCCGGTCGTCGGCGACGACGACCTCGGACCCGGCGGGCAGGTGACCAACCTGCGCGTCGTCGGCGACGAGCTGCATTACCACGACAACCGGTATCCGATCGCCCCCGGCACCGGCGGCGGTACGCCGGACGAGGTGCACGCCCGCCAGCACTACGAGCTGGTCGGCTGGCGCCGCGCCGATCACGACCTGAACTACCGGCGGTTCTTCGGCATCACCACCCTGGCTGCGATCCGCGTCGAGGACGACGCCGTGTTCGACGCGTCGCACCGCGAGATCGGCCGCTGGTTCGACGAGGGGCTCGTCGACGGGCTGCGCATCGACCACCCGGACGGCCTGCGCGACCCGGCCGGCTACCTCGCCCGGCTGCGCGCCCGCACCGGCGGCGCGTTCGTCGTCGTGGAGAAGATCCTGGAGCCGGGCGAACGCCTGGAGGCGTGGGAGTGCGAGGGGTCGACCGGGTACGACACGCTCGCGTTCGTCGATCGGGTGCTGGTCGACCCGCGCGGCGAGCGGCCCCTGACCGCTCTCGGGGACGCCTACCGCGACGCACCGCTGCACTGGTATCCGTTGATCCACGACACCAAGCGCGCGGTCGCCGATCAGATGCTGGCCTCGGAGACCCACCGCATCGGCCGCGAGCTGCGCTGGGAGGACGCCGGGCTGGACCCGGCCGATCTGGACGACGCGCTCGCCGAGCTGCTCGCCTGCTTCCCGGTCTACCGCTCGTACCTGCCCGACGGCCGCGCGCATCTCGAGCACGCGCTGCTCGCCGCGCGGCTGCGCCGTCCCGACCTCGCCGGCGTCCTCGAGCGGGTCGGCGCGCTGCTGAGCGACCCCGCGATCGCGGCCGCGCAACGGTTCCAGCAGACCAGCGGCATGGTGATGGCGAAGGGCGTGGAGGACAACGGGTTCTACCGGTACCTGCGGCTGACCAGCCTGAACGAGGTCGGCGGCGACCCCGCGGTGTTCGCCGTGCCGACCGGCGAGCTGCACCGGCAGCTCGCCGAGCGGCAAGCGCGGTGGCCGAGGGCGATGAACGCGTTGTCGACCCACGACACCAAGCGCAGCGAGGACGTGCGGGCGCGCATCGACGTCCTCTCCGAGGTGCCGCAGGAGTGGGCCGCCGTGCTGGAGGAGCTCGCCGACGAGCTGCCCCCCGGTGATCCCTCGATCGTCCACCTCGTCGCGCAGGCGGTGTTCGGCACCTGGCACCCGCGGCTGGCAGAGGGCGACGGGCTCGAGGAGTACCTGCAGCGGCTGTCGGCGTACGCGCAGAAGGCGGCGCGCGAGGCCGGCACCGTCACGACCTGGATCGACCCGGACGCGGCCCACGAGACCGCGCTGACCGCCCTCGTCGAGAAGGCGGCACGCAGCCGCCGGCTCGCCGACCTCGTCGCCCGGACCGACGACGCCTGGCGCACCAACGTGCTCACGGCGAAGCTGGTCAACCTGACGATGCCCGGCTTCCCCGACGTCTACCAGGGGACCGAGCGCCTCGACGACAGCCTGGTCGACCCCGACAACCGGCGCGCCGTGCTGTGGGACGCGCTGACCGGTGCGGACGCCGCGGACTCCGATCTCGGCGACCTGTCCCGGGCCAAGGCGCACGTCGTCCGCGCGGCGCTGCGGCTGCGCCGGGACCGCCCCGAGCTGTTCACGGGCTACGCGCCGATCGTCACCGAGGGCACGGCGCGCGAGCATCTGATCGCGTTCGACCGCGGCGGCGCCGTGACCGTCGCGAGCCGATGGGCGATGTCGCGCGGCGACTGGGCCGACAGTCACGTGATGCTGCCCGACGGGCATTGGCGCGACGTGCTGACCGGCAAGGCGCTGCGCGGTGGCCGCGTCGAGGCCGCCGGACTGCTCGACCGGCTGCCGGTCGCCCTGCTCGTGCGGGACGCCTCGTGAGCCGCCGGTACGACGTGTGGGCGCCGAACGCCCAGCGCATGCGCCTCGACGTCGCCGGCGCGATCGTCGAGATGACCGCCGGCGACGGCGGCTGGTGGAGCGCCGACGGGCCGGACGGTGATTACGGGTTCCTGATCGGCGAGTCGGACGACGTACGGCCCGACCCGCGCAGCAGGTGGCAGCCCGAAGGCGTGCACGCGCGCTCGCGGACCTTCGACGCCGGCCGTCACCAGTGGCGCGACGCCGGGTGGACCGGGCGGTCGATCGCCGGCGGAGTGATCTACGAGCTGCACCTCGGGACGTTCACGCCGGAGGGCACCCTCGACGCGGCGCTGGACAAGCTCGAGCACCTTACGACGCTCGGCGTCACGCACGTGGAGCTGATGCCGGTCAACGCGTTCAACGGCGACTACAACTGGGGCTACGACGGCGTGCTGTGGTACGCCGTCCACGAGCAGTACGGCGGCCCCGCGGCGTACCAGCGGTTCGTGGATGCCTGCCACAACGCGGGGCTGGCTGTCGTGCAGGACGTGGTGTACAACCATCTCGGTCCCAGCGGGAACTACCTTCCCGAGTTCGGGCCCTACCTCTCCAGCGAGGGCCGTTCGTCGTGGGGTGAGCACGTCAACCTCGCCGAGCCCGAGGTGCGTCGCTACATCCTCGACAACGTGGCTTTCTGGCTCGAGACCATGCACGTCGACGCGTTGCGCCTCGACGCGGTGCACGCGCTGCACGACAGCGGTCCGACGCACATCCTGCGCGAGATGGCCGAGCTGCGTAACGCCATCGCGGAGCGCACGGGACGGATCCACGAGCTGATCGCGGAGTCGGACCTCAACGACCCGACGATGATCACGCCGATCGCGGACGGCGGGTACGGCATCGACGCCCAGTGGAGCGATGACTTCCACCACGCGCTGCACGTCGCGCTCACCGGAGAGGTCGAGGGCTACTACGCCGACTTCGCACCGCTGACGGCGCTCGCGAAGGTGCTGGAGGAGGGGTTCTTCCACGCCGGCACCTACTCCTCGTTCCGCGGAGCCGACCACGGCCGCCCGATCGACACCGCGCGGACGAAGGCCTGGCGGCTCGTGGTCAGCGCCCAGAACCACGACCAGATCGGCAATCGCGCGCGCGGTGACCGGATCACCGAGAAGCTCGACGAGTCCGAGCTGCTCATCGCGGCGCTGATGCTGTACGCCGGGCCGTTCACCCCGATGCTGTTCATGGGCGAGGAGTGGGCGGCGTCCACCCCGTTCCAGTTCTTCACCGCCCATCCCGAGCCGGAGCTGGCCGCCGCCGTCGCCCAGGGACGGATCGGCGAGTTCGCGCGGATGGGCTGGGACCCGGCCGTCGTGCCCGACCCGCAGGACCCGCAGACGTTCGCGGACTCCCGGCTGTCCTGGGCCGAGCCGGCGGACGGCCGGCACGCGCGCGTTCTCGCGGCCTACCGGGCGCTGGCGCGATTGCGCGAGGACCTGCCCGCGCTGCGCGATCCGTCGTTCGCCCGAGGACACGTCTGGATCGACCCCGAGCGTCGGTGGCTGCGGGTCACCCGCGGCGCCTCCCTGGACCGTCCCGCGGAGATCCTGCTCAACCTGGGCACGGAGCCGTGGCGCGCCCCCGTGGACGGCGCGTCGTCCGTCGCGTTCGGCACGCGCGAGGGGATCTCGCGCGAGGACGACGATGCGACGCTGCTGCTGCCGGCGCGCTCCGCGGCGCTGCTCGTCCGCGGCTGACGGTCCACCCGCGGCGGCGTGCTCGAGGTCGGCCGTGGCGGTCGCGTAATCTCGACGGAGATAGTTAGCGAAGCGAAAGGTGTGGGCATGGGCGGACCGCTCGATGGAGTACGGATCCTCGACCTGACGCGCGTGGTGATGGGTCCGTACGCGACCCAGATCCTCGCCGACCAGGGCGCCGACGTGATCATGATCGAGAACGCCGATCCCGACACCAACCGGATGATGGGCGGCGGTCCGCACGAGGAGCTGTCCGGCGTCGCGCTGAACCTGCTGCGTAACAAGCGATCCGTCGTCCTGGACCTCAAGTCCGACCATGGCCGCGAGAGCGTCCGCAAGCTCGCCGCGACCTGCGACGTCGTCGTCGCCTCGATGCGCCCGGCCGCGCTGGAACGGCTCGGCGTCGCCTACGAGCAGCTGCGCGAGGTCAAGGAGGACCTCGTCTATTGCCAGGCGCAAGGCTTCCCGCTCGCCTCGCCCGAGCGCGACGCCGCGGCGTACGACGACGTGATCCAGGCCGCCAGCGGCGTCGCCGACATCTCCCGCAAGGTGTACGGCGAGGGCTACCTGCTGCCGACCATCTTCGCCGACAAGGTGTCCGGAATGGCGATGGCGCAGGCGATCTCGGCGGCGCTGTTCCAGCGAGAGCGCACCGGCAAGGGTTGCCACATCGAGGTCGCGATGCAGCGCACCGCGAGCTCGTTCCTGCTGGTCGAGCACGGCTCGAAGGGCATCACGGAACCGCCGATGGGCGAGCCGGGATACTCGCGCATCATGACGACCGAGCGGCGCGTGCATCCGACGTCCGACGGGATGATCCACGTGCTGCCCTACCAGCCCAAGCACTACGACGCGCTGTTCGCGTCGGTGGACTGGCCGGAGCTGGCGGACCGGTCGCGGTACGCCACCCCACGGGACGCGCTGGAGAACTCAGACTCGCTGTACCGCGACGTACGCCGGGTGATGGCCACCCGCAGCACCGAGGAGTGGATGGCTTTCTGTGCCGAACGCTCCATCCCCGCCGCGCGCGTCGCGACGCTGGAGGGCCTGGTCCAGGCGCTCCCGGTGGAGCAGCACCCGGTCGTCGGCGGCTACCACGTCACCGACACCGGCGCATACTTCGACGGCGCGGGTGCCGAGCTGCGCCGCCACGCGCCGCTGCTCGGCCAGGACACCGACGAGGTCCTCGGCGAGCTCTAGCCCGCAGTCGCCCCCGCTCGTCGGACCTTCCCCACGGTCGCCGGACCTTCCCCCCGGTCGTCGAGCCTTCCCCACGGTCGCCGGACCTCCCCCACGGTTGTCGAGCCCCCACGGTCGTCGAGCCCCCACGGTCGTCGAGCCCTCCCCACGGTCGTCGACTCCCCACGGTCGTCGAGCCCTCCCCACGGTCGTCGAGCGAGCGAGGAACGAGCGACGTCGAGACGCGGTGAGCCGGAAGTTCGCCGTACGACGTCTCGACGTCGCCTTCGCTAGCGCTCCGGCTCGCTCGACGACCGTTGCTGGGCGACGGTTGGCTCGGCAACCGGTCCCTGCCGGTCGGCGACCGGTCCCTGCGGTCGTCGATTGCTCCCTACGCTCGTCGAGCCCTCCCCACGGTCGTCGAGCGAGCGAGGAACGAGCGACGTCGAGACGCGGTGAGCCGGAAGTTCGCCGTACGACGTCTCGACGTCGCCTTCGCTAGCGCTCCGGCTCGCTCGACGACCGTGAAGGGTGCGCCTCGACGTCGCCTTCGCTAGTGCTCCGGCGCGCTCGACGAGCGTGAAGGGTGCGCCTCGACGCGTCTGGGATATCGACCTACCGTGGGGTTCATGACTGAACCCGCCGAGATCACTCCCGATGACAAGGACTGGACCGTCGTCATTGGCGACGGCTGCAAGGAGTGCGGCTACGAGCCGCACGACGTGCGCACGACCGGCGACCGGCTGCGCGCCTCGATTCCCCGCTGGCAGGAGCGGCTCGCCCACCTCGATGCGCAGCGCCGCCCGGACCCGACGACGTGGTCGCCGGTGGAGTACGCCGCGCACGTGCGCGACGTGTGCCGGATCTTCCGCGAGCGGCTGGCCCTCATGCTGGACGAGGACAACCCGACGTTCGACAACTGGGATCAGGACGCCGCCGCCGTCGAGCAGGACTACTTCCACCAGCAGCCGGCGACCGTGGCCAGCGAGTACGCCGCGCAGGCGACCCAGACGGCGGACGCCTTCGACGCGGTGCGCGACGACCAGTGGCAGCGGACCAGCAAGCGCAGCAACGGCGCGTCCTTCACCACCGAGTCGTTCGCGGTGTACTTCCTGCACGACATCGAGCACCACCTGCACGACGTCGGCGCCTGACCCCGCAACGCGCGGACCCCCGGCCCGACAAGATGCCTACCTGTGCAGCGTCTGGCGTGCACAAGTAGGCAACTTGAGGCAGTGACCCGGGGTCAGCTGGACGACGACCCCGCCACCTCGCGGCCGGCCAGCGCGGGGGCGTCGCCCAGGCCGGTGATCAGTGCGTCGGCCTCGGTCGCGGACACCGCGCCGTAGACGTAGAAATCGGGGCGGACGACGAGCAGGTCGATCCCGGCGCCGTCGAAGTACTCGGCGAACGGCCCGGCGAGACGGCCCTGCAGCGTCGCTTCCGCGGCGTCCGATCCGTCGAGGCTGACCGTCTTCGCGTCGAGGGCGCGCAGGACCGCGCGGGCCTGCTCCGACAGCGACCCGAGCGCGCCGTTGCGGGCGAGGACCGACCAACCGCTTCCGAGCAGCTCGTCCTGGAAGCGCTCCTCGCCGTCGACGTCCAGCAGGAACTGCGGCGAGGTCATCGCGACCAGCTGCTGCGCGCCGCGCGTCCGGTCCGTCACGCCGGGGCCCAGGATCGGCGGCGCCGGCGGCGGCATGACCATCATCGGGTCGGCGCCCCCGGCGATCATCCGCTCGTCACGCTCGCGCGCCTTGTCCTCGTCGAGGATGCAGATGACGTTGCCGAGCGCGATCGACCACTCGATCGCGTTCTGCAGATGGGTGATCCGCTCCGGGCCGTAGGTGTCGAGCAGCGCGTCGTCGGCGCGCCCGCGCAGCACCAGATCGAGCTTCCAGGTCAGGTTCATCGCATCGCGGATCCCCGAGCACATACCCTGGCCGGCGAACGGCGGCATCAGGTGCGCCGCGTCGCCGGCGAGCAGCAGCCGGCCCTTGCGCCACTCCTTGGCCCACCGCGCCTGGAAGCGGTACACCGCGTGCCGCTCCAGGACGGAGTTCTCCGGCGTCCGGCCCCACACCTTCAGCAGGTCCCAGGCGACCTGCTCGTGGTTCATCGTCTCCGCGGTCTCGCCGGGCAGCAGCATGAACTCCCAGCGCCGGCGTCCGGGGCCGCCCGACACGAGGGTGGTGGGACGGCGGGGATCGCAGTACTGCCAGTTGATCGGCGACCACTGGGAGTCGTCCAGCGGGATCAGGTCGCAGATCAGCCAGTCGAAGAAGAAGCCCAGGTCGTTGTTCTCGACCTCCATCGCTTGACGCACGAAGCTGTTGGCGCCGTCGCAGCCGACCACGTACTTCGTCGAGCACACCTTCTCCTCGACGGTCTCGCCGGTACCGCAGCGCGACTTCACCTCGATGTGGTCGTCGTACTCGTAGGTGTCGACGACCTCGTGACCCGGGAGCAGCTGTACGCCGGCCACGTCCGGCATCGCCTCGCGCAGCACCTCCTCGAGCTCCGGCTGCGAGAACATGCTCGTGACCGGCCAGCCCGACGGCCCGGGCGCACCCCAGTCGATCTTCACCAGCGGCTCGTAGTCCGCGTTCTTCCACTCGTAGAAGTCGGTGACCGGCTCGCTGATCGACCGCATCTTCTCGCCGAGGCCCGTCTTGGCGAAGTAGCGGCCGATCTCGAAGTCGAAGGCCACCGCGCGGGGCAGCGGGTAGGGGTTGGGGAACCGCTCCAGGACGGCGACCGAGTGGCCGAGACGGCCGAGCTCGCGCGCCGTGATCAGGCCGACCGGGCCGGCGCCGACGACGATGACATCGAAATCCGTGTTGCTCATGGCTTGTCCGTTTCCGGGTATAACGAGATCGCCACGTGCCGGTGGCGGATCGGTGATCGGATGGAAAGGGCGGCGTACGCCGGACGAGGCGTACGCCGCCCAGGTGCTACTTGTCGCTGTGCTGGCCGGTCATCATCGCGGCCAGGTCCTCGGGCCGCAGGAAGGACGGCGGCGGCGGCGAACCCCACTGGAACAGGCCGCGGGCACCCTCGACCTCCTCGGGCTTCCAGAGCGCGTCGTCGATGATGCAGTCCATGTCGGAGTAGTACTCCGAGAAGTTCCCGGCCGGATCCTTCAGGTACCAGAAGAAGTTGCTGCCGGCGTAGTGCCGCCCGAGGCCCCACACGTGGCGCTCCGGGTTGTCCTCCAGCATCGCCATGGCGCCGCGGCCGACCTGGTCGACGTCCTCGACCTGCCACGACGAGTGGTGCATGAACACCACGGGGGCGGCCTGCACCAGCAGGTTGTGGTGGTCGGTCGAGCAGCGCAGGAAGGCGCCGACGCCCTTGGCGACGTCGGAGACCTTGAACCCGAACCCGTCGACGAAGAACGCGTACGTCTGGTCGAGGTTGGTGGTCCCGACGACGGTGTGCCCGAGCTTCAGCGGCTGGACGGCCCCCGAGCGCACGTTGCCGTCGGCGCGGGTGTTCGCCCGCGCCGGGTTGCCCGGCCAGTTGTAGACGGTCGGCTCGACCGGTTTCTGGATCAGCCGCGGCCGCACCTCGAGCACCGTGCGGATGGCGGTGGTCGGCTCGATCGCGGTCAGCCGGCCTCCGTCGAGCTGCGACTCGAACCCGAGCCTCGTCAGGTTCGAGCGGACGCGCGCGATGTCGTCCTGGTCGTCGCAGGCCAGCAGGATCTCCTCGAGGCGGCGGACCCGGGAGTGCGTGATGTTGAGCTGCTCGCCGCCCTCGCGGGTGGTGAAGCGACCCTCGCCGAGGTGCCCGAGCCCGAAGTCGGTGTAGTAGTCGACCGTGTCGGCGACGTTCGGGACGCCGATGGTGATCTTCGCGAGCTGATGCAGAGCCATGGGATCTCCTAGGAACTACTTCTGGGCGACGAAGGTCTGCCGGAGCTCGCCGATGCCGTCGATCTTGCTGGTGAGGACCTCGCCGTCCGCGAGGAAGCGCTTGGGGGTGCGGCCCAGTCCGACGCCGGCCGGCGTTCCCGTGAAGATGATGTCGCCGGCGTCCAGCGGCAGCACGGCCGAGAGCTTCTCGATGAGCACCGGCACCGAGAACACCAGGTTGCTGGTGTTGCCGTCCTGCATGGTCTCACCGTCGATCGCGCACGACAGCGCGATCGCGTCGCGGTCGGCGAGCTCGTCCGGGGTCACGACGTACGGCCCGGTGGGGCCGAAGCCCTCGAAGGACTTGCCGAGGCTGAACTGCGGGGCCGGTCCGGCGCTCTGGGTGACCCGCTCGGAGAGATCCTGCCCGGCGGTGAGCCCGGCGACGTGCTCCCATGCGTCCGCGGCCGCGACGTTGCGGGCCGCCTTGCCGATGACGACGACCAGCTCGACCTCCCAGTCGACCTGGCCGCCGGCCGGAAGGGTGACGGTGCTGACCGGACCGCTCAGGCAGTTCTTGAACTTGGTGAACGTGGGCGGTACGCCGTCCGGCACGGCGAGGCCGGCCTCGGCCGCGTGATCGCGGTAGTTCAGGCCGATCGCGAAGATCTGGCCCGGCTCGGGGACGGGGGCGCCGAGGTCCTCGGCGGCGAACGGCTGGCCCTCGCCGAGGTCCGCGCCGGCGGCCCACGAGGCGAACGCCGCCCAGTCGGCGTACGCCGACTGCGGCTCCGGGCCGAAGCGGCCGTCGCTGGCCTTCGCCACGTCATACGCCGTCTGGCCCTCGACGATGACGAGGCGGCCGCTGAGGTTTGCGATCTTCACTGTGTGATCCATCCGTCACAATTGATCATAATGATTAGGTATGATGGTGTGGCGTCGGCAACCTAAAGTCAATAGTCCGTAGGGCGGATTTTCGACAACCCGGTAGTTGTCCCATACCGACCTGGCACTATCGATCCGAACCACCGCAGACCCGGAGGCCTTCGCCGTGCAGACCCGTTCCCGAGCCGAGCTCGCCGCCGACCTCATCGGCGTGATCTCGTCCGACGTGCCGTCCGGCGGACGGATGGGCACCAAGGAGGAGCTGCGGGCGCGGGCGGGGGTGAGCGTCGGGACGTTCAACGAGGCCCTGCGCCTGGCTCAGACCCGCGGCGTCGTCCGGGTCAAGCCCGGGCCCGGCGGAGGCGTCTTCGCCGCCGACCAGCAGGGCATGGTCCGGCTGGCCAACGTCGTCCTGGCGCTGGACATCGATGCGGGCGCCGTCGAGCAGGCCATCCGGCTGCGCGACGCCCTGGACCCGCTGCTGGTCGAGGACGCGATCGACCACGCCCGGCCGAGCGACATCGAGAGGCTGCGCGCGCTCGCCGAGGAGATGGAGCGCGTCGACGAGGAGGACGGCGGACTGGCCGTCACCAAGGTGATCTGGCGGCTGCACGCTGCCATCGCCGCGATCTCGCCGAACCAGATGATCTCGTCGATCTACGAGGGCCTGCTCGACCTCATCGAGAAGCACACCGTGGGAGTCGCCGACGCCCAGCCGCCGGCGCACACCGGGGATCGGGTTCGCCTGCACCGCGACATCGTGGAGGCCATCGCCGATCGCGACGCGACCCGGGCCGCCGAGCTCATGGTCGACCACCAGATCGCCGCGCGCAGACGCGGCTGACGACCTCGGTGTCATGTGGCGGTGGGTTGTACCCCGCTAAATGCGCGAGAGCGGGGCATTACCCACCTCATCACGTGTGAGCGGGGCATTCCCCACCGCGTCACGCGAGCCTGGCAGTCGGTCCTTAGCGGGCGGTTGCAGTATGCAACACTTGCCTAATGACAAATGTTGCGAATCGCGACGTCGCCGCCCTGCAGCGGCTCACCCGTGACCTGCTCGCCGTCGCGATGACGACCGTGCAGGAGATCAGCGACGTGTCGATGCCCCAGATGCGGTTGCTGTTCGCAGTCGCCGACGCCGGTTCCGCACCGTGCGGGAGCCTGGCGCACCAGCTCGGCGTGGCCGGCTCGTCCGTCACGCGACTGGCCGACCGCATGGTCGCCGCGGGATATCTCGACCGCCGGCACAGCCCCGACAACCGAAGCGTCGTCCTGCTCTCGCTCACCGACTCCGGTGCCGCCGTCATCGACGCGGTCGTCGAGCGTCGCGCCCGGATCTTCCGCGATGCGTTGGGGGAGCTCGATCCGAGCGCCCGGGCGGGGCTGCTTCGAGGGCTCGACGGCCTGCACGCCGCGCTCGACGCTGCCGCCCAGCCCGCCGAGCGGTGAGCGCGATGACCCGCAACACCCACCTCGGAGACTTCAACGTGGACCGGCGGATGGTGCTGATCGCGCTGCTCGCGATCCCCGTGGGGGCGCTCGGCGCGGTCGCCGCGTGGGCGCTGCTGCGGCTCATCGGGCTGGTGACGAATCTGTGCTTCTACGGCCGGGTGTCGACCGACCTCATCGCGCCGGGCAGCGTCGCGCACCCGTGGTGGCTGGTGCTGCTGATGCCCGTCGCCGGCGGACTCGTCATCGGGCTGATGGCGCGGTTCGGCTCGGAGAAGATCCGCGGTCACGGCATGCCGGAGGCGATCGAGTCGATCCTCACCCGCGGCAGCGTGGTCGAGCCCAAGGTGGCCATCCTCAAGCCGGTGTCGTCCGCGGTCAGCATCGGGACCGGCGGGCCGTTCGGCGCCGAGGGCCCGATCATCATGACCGGCGGCGCGATCGGGTCGATCCTCGCCCAGCACCTGCACCTGACGGCCGACGAGCGCAAGACGCTCCTGGTGTCCGGCGCCGCGGCCGGCATGGCGGCCACCTTCAACTCCCCGCTGGCCGCGGTGCTGCTCGCCGTCGAGCTGCTGCTGTTCGAGTGGCGCCCGCGCAGCCTCGTGCCGGTGTCCGCCGCCGTCGCCGTCGCGGCGATCGTGCGCGCACCGTTGCTCGGTGGCGGCCCCATCTTCCCGGTCGACACGCACGGCGTCACGGCGTCCGCCGGCGCCGACCTGCTCGCCGTCGTCCTCGGCGTCTGCGGAGCGGTGGTCGCGCTGGTCGCCACCCAGCTGGTGTACCGCGCGGAGGACCTGTTCGCCCGGCTGCCCTTCCACTGGATGTGGTGGCCGGCGATCGGTGGCCTGGTCATCGGGCTCGGCGGCCTGATGGAGCCGCGCGCGCTCGGCGTCGGGTACGACGTCATCGACGCGCTGCTCACCGGGCACGCGACGACGAGCCTGATCATCGGCATCCTCGTGGTCAAGACGCTGATCTGGTCGCTGTCGCTGGGCTCGGGCACCTCCGGCGGCGTCCTCGCGCCGATCTTCATGATCGGCGGCGCGCTGGGCGCCGCGGTCGGGCTGCTCCTGCCGCACGTGTTCCCGGGATTCTGGGCGCTGCTCGGGCTCGCCGCGGTCGTCGGCGGCGTGATGCGCTCTCCGCTGACCGGCGTGGTGTTCACCCTGGAGCTGACCCAGGCGTGGAGCGCGGCGCTCCCGGTGCTGATCGCCTCGGTGACCGCTTTCGCGGTCTCGGTGCTGGTGCTGCGCCGGTCGGTGCTCACGGAGAAGATCGCGCGACGCGGCCTGCACCTGACCCGCGACTACTCGACCGACCCGCTGGAGACGTTCTTCTGCGCGGACGTCGCGCGGACCGATCCCGACAGCCTGGCGATCGCCCGCGGCGAGGACGCCGGACCTGTGCTGCGCGCGCACGACACACTGCGGCACGCGGCGTACGTGATGGCCGAGAGCCGCATCGACCACGCCCCCGTCCTCGATGCGCAGGACGCCGTCGTCGGGCTGGTGCGGCTGCCGGACCTGCTCAGCGCGCGGCGGCACGACCTGAACGAGGCCACCGCGCGCGAGCGGCCGCTGCGGTTCTTCGCCGGCCGGGCGACCGGCGAGGACTAGCGGAAGCCGGCGTTCTGCCGCGGCGTGTACGGGCCCTCGAGGCGCGCGATCTCGTCGTCGGTGAGGTCGATCGACAGCGCGGCCACCGCGTCGTCCAGCTGCGAGGCCTTGGAGGCGCCGACGATCGGCGCGTCCACGACCGGCTTGCTGCGCACCCACGCCAGCGCGATCTGGGCCATCGGCACGCCACGCTCGTCGGCGACCGCGCGCACCGCGTCGACGATGTTGACGTCGTCGTCCCGGTACAGCGTCTTGCCGAACTCGTCGGTCTCGGTGCGGCCCGTCGCGGTGTCCCACGGGCGGGTCAGCCGGCCGCGGGCCAGCGGGCTCCACGGGATGACGCCGACGCCCATGTCCAGGCACATCGGGTGCATCTCGCGCTCCTCCTCGCGCGCCAGCAGGTTGTAGTGGTCCTGCATGGCGATGAACGGCGTCCACCCGTTCATCTCGGCGAGATGCTGCGCCTTGGCGAACTGCCACGCATGCATCGAGGACGCGCCCAGGTAGCGGACCTTGCCGCTGCGGACCAGGTCGTGCAGCGCCTCCATCGTCTCGTCGATCGGCGTGCTGTAGTCCCAGCGGTGGATCTGGTACAGATCGATGAAGTCGGTGCCGAGCCTGCGCAGGGACGCCTCGCACTCGGCCATGATGGCCTTGCGCGACAGGCCCCCGCCGTACGGCCCGGGGCGCATCCGGTTGAAGACCTTGGTCGCGATGACGACGTCGTCGCGGCTGGTGAAGTCACGCAGCGCGCGACCGACGATCTCCTCCGAGGAGCCGTTCGAGTAGACGTTGGCGGTGTCGAAGAAAGTGATGCCGGCGTCGACGGCCTGCTTGATGAGCGGCCTGGACTGATCCTCCGGCAGCGACCACGGGTGCGTGCCCTGATCGGGCGCGCCGTAGGTCATGCAGCCGAGAGCGATCTCCGAGACGACGAGCCCGCTGTCGCCGATACGTACGTATTCCATGGGTCTCCTTGGGTCAGCGAACGGTGAGGACGATCTTTCCGGTTGCGCGCCGCTGGTCGATGGTCAGCAGCGCCTCGACGACGTCGTCCAGCGGGAAGGCGCCGCCGATCGGCGGGACCAGCTCGCCGCTGGCGACCTTCGGCTCGAGCTCCTCCCATTGGCCGGCGAAGTAGCCGGGACGCTTGCTGGCGTAGGCGCCCCAGCCGACGCCGACCGCGTCGATGTTGTTCAGCAGCAGCCGGTTGACCTTCACCTCGGGGATCGAGCCCTCGGTGAAACCGACCACCAGCAGACGCCCGTCGTTGCGCAGGCAGCGCAGCGAGTCGGTGAACCGGTCGCCGCCGACGGTGTCGACCACGATGTCCACGCCCTCGCCGCCGGTCGCCTCCATGACCGCGTCCTTGAACCCGTCGACCAGCACGTACTGGTCGGCGCCGGCCTCGACCGCGACCTTCCCCTTCTCGTCGGTCGAGGTCACCGCGATGACCTTGCCCGCGCCGAACGCCTTGGCGACCTGGATGGACGCCGTGCCGACACCGCCGGCGGCGCCGTGCACCAGCACCGTCTCGCCGGCGGCCATCCGGCCGCGCGGCAGCAGCGCGAAGTGCGCGGTCATGTAGTTGAACGGCAGCGCCGCGGCCTGCTCGAACGTCACGTTGTCCGGGATCTTGAAGACCAGGCCCGGGTCGCATACGGCGTACTCGGCATAGCCGCCGAGCATCGACAGCGCGGCGACGCGGTCGCCGGGCTGCACGTGGGCGCCGTCCGGCGCCTCGACGACGACGCCACCGACCTCGGCGCCGGGAATGAACGGCAGGTCGGGCTTGATCTGGTACTTGCCGCGCGACTGGAGCACCTCGGGGAAGGCGACGCCGGCGGCGTGCACCTCGATCAGCACCTGGTCGGGCCCCCGGGTCGGCTTGTCGACGTCGACGACGGAGACGGCCTCGGGGCCGTCGAGGGATGCGATGTGAACGGCTCTCATGCACCGACCCTATACACCCCCGGGTGCTGCCTCGGCCCGGGTGGGCGGGGTCCCGTTCTCGGGCGGATCGGTGTCCTTCGGCCGGAGTGGGGTTCCGCGGGCGGACCCGCGTCGTCCGGGCAGGCTGCGGTGCGTCGGCGTCGTCGGGGGCGTGGGCTACGCGGACGGGCTTGGGTACTGCGGACGGGGTTGGGTTACGCGGACGGACTTGGGTTACGCGGACGGGGTTGGGTACTTCGGGCGGACCGATCGGTCCGCTCGCGGTGCATAAGTCCGCCTGCCGTGCATAAGTCCGCCTGCGGTGCGTCGGTCCGCCTGCGGTGCGTCGGTCCGCCTGCGGTGCATAGGTCCGCTCGGGAGTCCGACGTCCACCTTGTCGGTGGACGGGCGCGGCGTCGGTGGGTCTTTCGTGAGGCGGGACGCCGGGAGGCACTACGCTCTGGCGATGACCTCCCGCCTGCCGATCGCCATCTGGCACCTCTTGATCGCCGCGCTCGCGTGGTGGGGATGGGCGTTGAGCATGAAGCGGTGGCCGGCCGACCTGCTGTTCTTCTCCAACATCTTCATGCTGGGTACGGCGGTGGTGTTCACCGCCCTGGTCGTGGCCCGAGCCCGCGGGGACATCGGCCACGTCGGTGTCGGCGTCCGCGGGGATGCCGGGCACACCGTCGATGTCCGGGGCGCTGCCGGTCGCACCGTCGGTGTCCGGGGCGGTGCCGGTCGCACCGTCGGTGTCCGGGGGGACGCCGGTCACGCCGTCGGTGTCCGGGGCGACGCCGGTCACGCCGGTGTGGTCGCTCGCGGGGCGTGCGCGATGTACGGCGTCATCGTCGCGATCGTGTTCAACACGCTGCTCGACGCGGACCTCTCTCAGCTCTCCAGCCTCCTCGCACACGCGGTCATCCCGGCGCTGGTGCTGGGCGACTGGCTGTTCGTCCGGCGCCGCGGCGTACCGCTCGGCGGCGGCGCGGTCGCGCTCTGGATGGTCATCCCGGTGCTCTACATCCCGCTGTACACGCTGAACGACCGACCGGGCGTCCCCGGCGCGCCGATCTACGGCTTCCTCGACCCCCGGCAACCGGACTACTGGCCGCTGGTGTGCGCATTCACCGGCTTCTTCCTGCTCGTCGGCCTCCTGATCTGGGCACTCCGTACCGGCCGGCCGTGGCGTGGTGACTCCGCGGCGGCCGCGACCGAACCCGTCACGGCCGGAGCTGTCGAGACCTGACCCGCGCCCAGAGCCGCTGAGCGCCGATCCGCGGCGCAGGCGGAAGCGGGCTTCGCGGGCGAAAGCGGGGAAGCTTCCCCGCTTTGAGCGACGAACCCCGCTTCGCGCCGAGGGCGTCGGCGCGGTGCGGGGACGCCGCCGCGGTGCGGGGACGTCGGCGCGGTGCGGGGACGCCGGCGCGGTCCGAGGAGAATGAAGCGATGTTCGACATCTCGCGGATAGGCAGCGGACTGCCGTTCGCGGCGGCGACGGCCGACCTCGCGGCCGCCGTCCGCGAGGCGCGGGTCGCCGTGGTGGAGGCGCCGCCCGGCACCGGCAAGACGACGCTCGCCCCACCGGTGATCGCCGGCGAGGTGGCTGGACGGGTCGTCGTGACCCAGCCGCGTCGGGTGGCGGCCCGCGCGGCTGCGCACCGGCTCGCCGCGTTGACCGGTACGGCGACCGGTCAGCTGGTCGGGTACACGGTCCGCGGCGAGCACCTGCTCGCGCCGGGTGCGCGCATCGAGATGGTGACCCCCGGGGTGCTGCTGCGTCGATTGCTCGATGATCCGGGGTTGGACGGCGTCGGCGCGGTGGTGCTCGACGAGGTGCACGAGCGCGGTCTGGATACCGATCTGCTCGTCGGTCTGCTCGCCGAGGTTCGTGAGCTGCGCGAGGACCTGGTGCTCGTGGCGATGTCCGCGACCCTCGACGCGGCGGGCTTCGCCGCGCTGATCGGGACGGCTGCGGCACCGGCGCCGCTGGTGGGCGTCAGCGCGGAACGGCACCCGCTGGCCGAACGCTGGGCGCCTCCGCCGTCCCCGGCACTCGATGCCCGCGGCGTCACAGCGGCGTTCCTCACGCACGTCGCCGACGTCGTACGGCGAGCGATCGGCGAGCATCCGGGCGACGCGCTGGTGTTCCTGCCGGGCGTCCGCGAGGTGCGCGCGGTGGCCGGCGCGCTGGCCGGCAGCGTGGACGCCGAGGTTCTCCAGCTGCACGGCCAGGTCGGCCCGCGGGAGCAGGACCGGGCGGTGGCCGCCCGCCGCGAGGGGGACCGGCGGCGGGTGGTCGTGTCGACGTCCCTCGCGGAGTCGTCGTTGACCGTGGACGGTGTGCGGATCGTCGTGGACGCCGGACTCTCGCGCGAGCCCCGGCGGGACGCGGCGCGGGGCATGTCGGGCCTGGTGACCGTCCGCTGCGCCCGACCGTCGGCGGACCAGCGGGCCGGCCGCGCCGCACGCCAGGACGCCGGTGTCATCTGGCGCTGCTACGACGAGGCGACGTACTCGACGCTGCGTCCTGACATCACCCCCGAGGTCGCGAACGCCGACCTCACCGGTGCACTGCTGTCCCTGGCGTGCTGGGGAGCGCCGCGCGGCGAGACGCTCCGCCTGCCGACCGCCTTGCCCACGGCCGCCGTGCGGGACGGCGAGGAGACGTTGCGCGCGCTCGGCGCCGTCGACGACGCCGGTCGGGTGACCGTGCACGGCCGGCGGCTGGCGGCGCTCCCGGTCGCGCCCCGCTGGGCGCGGGCGCTGCTGGACGGCGCGCCGCTGGTGGGACGGCGTCGCGCCGCGGAGATCGTGGCGGGCGCCGAGCTCGATCTGGGCCGGGCCGAGCCCGACCTGCTCAAGGCGGTCACAGATCTGCGGTCCCGCGCCGGAGACAAGAGCGGCCGCTCCGGTCGGGGCACAGCGCACCCCGGCGGCCATGCGGGAGGTCGCGGCAGCGACCCGGAGCGCCCCCGCGGAGACGCGGCGCGCTGGGGCCGCGAGGTGGCGCGCCTCGAACGGCTCCTGCCCCAGCGTGATGGTGCGCGCGCGGACTCCGGTCGACCGGCCGGCCTGGTGGTCGCGCTCGCGTATCCGGAGCGCATCGCGCGCCGGACCGGGGCCAGCTACCTGCTTGCCTCGGGCACCCGCGCGGCCGCGCCGGCCGACCTCGACGGGCACGAGTGGCTCGCGATCGCCGACGTGACCCGCGCGTCGGGCCGGCCCGCGGGCGGCACCGGTGCGGTGATCCGCACGGCCGCCCCGATCGACCTGGACGGTGCGCTGCTGGCCGGCGAGTCGCTGGTCGTCGAGGAGGTGCGCGGCGCGCTCAACGCCGGGCGGCTGACGGCGCGCCGGGTGCGGGCACTCGGCGCGATCGAGCTCTCCTCGACCCCCGTGCCGGCCTCGTCGCTCGGTCTAGGGGCGGTCGAGGACGTCGTCCGGCGCGAGGGGCTGGAGGTCATCGGCTGGTCGCCGCAGGCCGACACGCTGCGGCGACGGCTGGCGCTGCTTCGGCATCATCTGGGCGATCCGTGGCCCGACGTGTCCGACGAGGCGCTGCTCGGCCGGCTCGGCGAGTGGCTCGCGCCGGAGCTGGCGCGAGCGGCGGAGTCGGGGCGGCTCGGTGCGATCGACCTGCACGATCCGCTGCGGCGGCTGCTGCCCTGGCCGGAGGCGACGCGGCTCGACGAGCTCGTGCCCGAGCGGCTGCGGCTGCCGAGCGGCGCTCGCGTGCGCCTCGAGTACCCGCCCTTCGACGCGCCGGACGGAGCGGTGGTGTGCGCCGTACGCCTGCAGGAGGTCCTCGGGCTGACCGCGTCCCCGACCATCGGGGAGGGACGGCTCCGGGTGCAGTTCCAGCTCCTGTCGCCGGCGCGCCGCCCGGTCGCCATCACCGACGACCTGGCGAGCTTCTGGGCGGGGCCGTACGCGCAGGTTCGCGCCGACATGCGCGGGCGCTATCCGAAGCATGCGTGGCCGGAGGACCCGCTCGACCCGCAGTACGCCGCCAGGCCGCGGACCGGCCGCGGCCGAGCTAGCGGAGACCGGCCATGACGGGTGCGGTCCGGGCGAGCTCGTCGAGCAGTGCGCGCGCCGAGTCCCGCACGACGTCGGTCGGGTGGAACGTCCGGCGGTCCTCGCTGAGCATCCCGGCGACCATCGGGATCGCGACCGCCGCCGACATCGGGAACATCTGCAGCGTCGTGGCCACCTGCTTGAGCATCTGCACCGCGCGCAGGCCGCCGGAGACACCGCCGTACGACACGAAGCCGACCGGCTTGCTCTGCCACTCGTGGAAGAGGTAGTCGAGGGCGTTCTTGGTCGGCGCGTTGAAGCCGTAGTTGTACTCGGGCGTCACGAAGACGTAGGCGTCCGAGCCGGCGATCCGCGCCGACCATCGCTTGGTGTGCTCATGGGTGTACTTCTGCAGCCGGGGGTGGTTGGGCTCGTCGAGGAACGGCAGATCGATCTCCGCCAGGTCGGCCACCTGGACCTCGAACGCGCCGTGCACGCGAGCGGCGTCCGCGAACCAGTCCGCGACCGGCTTGCCCACGCGACCCGGGCGGGTGCTGCAGACGATGATCTGAAGGACGGGCTTGCTCACGGGGGCACTCTCCATGACGGTGGGGCGGGTGCTGCGAGCCTATGCGTCGGCGCTCACGCCCGAGGACCCGCCGCTGTCGTCACAGTGGAGATCGCGTGCACCGCGACCTCCCGGGTGCCGAGGTCGATCGCCAGCACGCTGTCCAGCGGAACCGGCTGCCACCCGGCAGGGGAGACGCCGCTCGAGATCACGTGCACGGCCTCGTCGCGGACCCGGTACGCCATCGCGAAGTAGCCGCTGGAGTCGGCGTGACCGAGCGGGATGTCATCGGCCGAGTCGTACATCGCCCGCACCGAACGGATCGGCCCGGTCGCGGCGCTGTTGACGTGTACGGCGTAGAGGTGGCTCGGTGAGAGCAGCAGCGCGTTGAGGCTGGACGTCGGAAACCGGTGGTGCAGCGCGGAGATCGTCCGCCGGACTGCTTCGGGCTCAGGCTCGTCAGCCGCCGCGCCGATCTCCTGGACGAGGTAGCGGAAGTACCGCTCGGAGTCCGTGGTGCCGCGTACCGCGGCCAGCGACTCGGCGGTCAACAGGCTCTCCAGCTCGGCGATCGGGGCGATGCTCCCGTTGTGCGCGAGGGCCAGACGCCCGTCGGTGAACGGGTGGGTGTTCTCCGGCGACACCGCCAGGCCGTCCGTCGCCCAGCGCAGGTGCACCATCCCGGCGTCCGACAGCGGCTGGTGGGCGAGCTCGGCGTACGCCGGATCGACCAGGGCCGACTCCGGCGAGGTGCGGATCCCGATCCCGTCCGGGCGGCGCCACGCCATGCCCCAGCCGTCACAGTGAATGGTGCACAGCGAGGTGAACTGCCCGAACAGCCCCTCCCCGAGGCTCGCGGAGATCGGCGCGGGTACGCCGGTGACATAGCCCAGCAGGCGGCACATCGTCAGGACTTCTTTCCACATATCGACGGAACGGGCGACCCCGTCCAATGTAGTGCCGCGAGTGCCAGCCACCGGCTCGCTGCTCAGGAGCGTCCAGTGCGCGTGTGGATGCCGGACGGGTGATCACCTTCCCGGCGGCCGGCGAGAGCGGTCGTGGTTCCGGTGGTGCGCAGCAGTCCACGACCGGGGACGCCTGCGCCCCGGTCAGGGGCGGCGGGCGAAAAGCAGCGTGTCGATCGCGGTACCGCTGTCCGTCGAGCGTTCGATCTGCTCGAGCTGCGCGACCTGCCAGCCGTCGACCGCCTCGCCGAGCAGCGCGGTGTCGTACAGGACGGCGTCCTCCTGCGGGCCGCCGACGCCGCGCGACAGGTTCTCACGGTCGTGACCGAGGACCAGCAGGTGGCCACCGGGTCGGACCGCCGCGGCGCACCGGGCGAGCACGTCACGCATGTCGGCCCGCGGCAGGTGCAGGTACAGGACCAGCACCAGATCGAAATCCCGCTCGCCGAGGTCGGCGGTGCGGACGTCGGCCACGCGCCAGGAGACGCGGGCGTCCGCTGCCGCGTGCTGCTGGCCGCGTTGCAGGCCGACGGCGGAGAAGTCGAGCGCCTCCACCCGCCATCCCTGCGCGGCCAGCCACAGCGCCATCCGGCCCTCGCCCGCGGCGACGTCCAGCGCCCGGCCGGCCGGGAGGGCGGAGATCAGCCGTGCCGCCGTCTGGTTCGGTTCGACGGACCACTGCCGTGCCTCTGCGTAGCGGCGATCCCAGTCGGAAGCGTCCATGTCGTCTCCTTCGTGCCAGCCCGTGCTCGGGCCGGGAATCGATCGCCGAACGACGTCACCGCACGCGGTCTAGCTGCGCGCGGCGAGCTCGCGCAGGACGGTCTTGCGGATCTTGCCGACCGACGTGCGGGGCAGCTCGGCGACCTGGACGAACCGGCTGGGCACCTTGAACTTCGCCAGCCGCTCGCGGCACCACGCGTCCAGCGCCTCGCCGTCGAAGGCGTGGCCCTCGGCGATCACGACGTACACGACGATGCTCTCGTCGCGCATCTCGTCGGCCACCCCGATCGCCGCGCACTCGAAGACGCTCGGGTGCTCGTTGACGACCCGCTCGACCTCGCCGGCGGCGACGTTCTCGCCGGCCCGCTTGATCATGTCCTTCGAGCGGTCGACGAAGTAGAAGAAGCCGTCGGCGTCGCGGCGTACGACGTCACCGGTGCGCAGCCAGCCGCCGCCGAACGTCTCCTCGGTGGCCTCGGGGTTGTGCCAGTAGCCGGCGGCGATGGTGACGCCGAGCTCGCCGGCCACGTGCAGGTCGCCCGCTTCGCCGTCCGGCACCTCGGAGCCGTCCTCGCCGACGATCCGCACCTGCACGCCCGGCAGCAGCTTGCCCATGGAGTCCGGGCGGCGCTCCGGCCCGACCGGGTTGAGCGTCGGCGGGATGACCGTCTCGGTCATGCCGTAGCCGTGGATGAGCCGGGTGCGAAAGCGCCTCTCGAACTTGGCCGCCTGATCGTTGGTGACCGCCTGCGCGAACATCGTGGTCCGCAGCGTCGAGTACTTGTCGTGGCGGCTCTCGGGCTGCGCGAGGATCATCCGGATCGGCGCCGCGAACAGCGACGCGAGCGTCGCGCGGTGCCGCCGCACCTGGGCGCCGTACTTCGTGGCGCTGAAGGACGGCATGACGGCGATCGACGCGCCGACCCGCAGCGCGGACATCGTCGGGTAGTACTGCGCATTGGCGTGGAAGAACGGCAGCACGATGAGCCAGCGGTCGTCGGGTCCGACGCTGTAATGCTGTGCGCAGGCGGTGCCGACCGCCAGGTAGTTGGCGTTGGTCACCAGCACGCCCTTGGGCCTGCTGGTCGTGCCCGAGGTGTACAGGATCGCGGCGAGGTCGGTGCCGAGCGCGGGAGCCGAGTGGGTCGGCGTGACCGCGGCCGCCTTCGTCGTGAGCTCGCTGCGGCTGAGCACCCGGATGCCCGGCGCGATCGCCTCCTTCACCGCGTCGATGAGGTCGTCGTCGGCGATGCTCGCCGAGGCACCCGAGTCGGTGAGGAAGTGCCGCAGCTCGTCCACGCTCGACAGCGGGTTCGTGGGCACCAGGACCGCGCCGATCGCGTTGGCGCCCAGCCAAAGGTCGAGGAACTCCGGGCAGTTGGGCAGGTGGACGTGCACCCGGTTGCCGCGGTGGACGCCGAGCTGGCGCAGCACCGCGGCGGCGCGCAGCGACCGCTCGACCTGCTGGGCGTAGGTGACCTTCAGAACCCGGCCGGCGGGGTTCTCGTAGCTCGCGAAGGGGCGCTCCGGCAGGTGCGACCACCACTCGAGGAGCTGGAAGGGAGACACCGCCGCCTCGAACACCTTTGACCACCCTGCTGCCGTACGCCGAACTGCTGCACCAACCCTAGGACTCCCGGCGACGGTCTGCCTAGGCGCCCCCACCCCACCGACGCGCCCCTCCCCGCGCCCGCGAGGTCCCGAATGCGGTGGCTTCTACCCCGGTAATCGCCCGTTAGCGGGGGAGAAGCCACCGCATCAGGGCAGGGCTACTCGGCGAGCCAGGCCGCGAACGCGTCGAAGGAGTACGGGCGGCCGAGGAAGTCCTCGACGAGGTCGGCGGCGTCCTTGGTGCCGCCGGGCGCGAGCACCCGGTCGCGGTAGCGGGTGGCGGCGTCCCGCGCGTAGAGGTCGTCGCGGTCGAACGCGCTGAACATGTCCTTGGCGATCACCAGCGACCACATGTACGTGTAGTAGCCGCTGGAGTACCCGTCGAGGTGGCCGAACGACGCGTGGAAGTGGGTGCCGTCGATGTACGGGAACAGGCTGTACTGCGCCTGCAGCTCGACCAGCCGCGCCGTCAGGTCGTCGTACTGCCGGGTGTGGAACCAGTACGACACGGCGGCGTAGAACATCTGGGTACGGGCCTGGTAGCCCTTGCCGAAGTCGTCGGCCTTGCGCATCGCGTCGACGAGCTCCCGCGGGATCGGCTCGCCGGCGGCGTCGGTGGCGAAGGTCTGCAGGATGTCGGCGTCCCACGCCCACTCCTCGAGCATCTGCGAGGGTGCCTCCACGAAGTCCCACTCGGTGGCGACGCCGGAGAACCGGGCCCACCGCTGCCGGCCGGCGACGATGTGGTGCACGAGGTGGCCGAACTCGTGGAACAGCGTGACGACGTCGGAGTGCTCCATGAGCCCTCGGCTGAAGTTGCACGCCAGCACCCCCTCGGGCAGCTGGCGGCCCGCGATGCCGTTGACCAGGCTGAACTGCGCGGCGTGCTTGAACTTGCCCTCGCGCGGGTGCAGGTCGAGGTGGATCCGACCGAGGTGTTCGCCGCCGTCGATGAGGTACACGTCGTACGACGTGACGTCCTCGTGCCACAAGCCGGCGTCCACCGGCTCGTAGCGCAGGCCGAAGAGCTTGCCGGTGACGTCGAGCAGGCCGGCGCGGACCTTGGTGAAGTCGAAGTAGGTGCGGACCTTCTGGGCGTCGACGTCCAGCTGCTCCTTGCGGACGAGCTCGGCGTAGTAGCCCAGGTCGGCGGCGTCGATCGTCGTGGCTTCGGGGCGGTCCTGCTGCAGGCGCCGCAGCACCACCTCGCGGTCGCGCAGGCCCGACTCCTCGGCGGCGGCCGCGATCTTGTCGATGAACGCGGCGATCGCGGCGCCGTCGCCGATCATCTTGGTCTCGGCGTTGTAGTCGGCCCACGAGTCATAGCCCAGGAGGGTCGCGTACTCGCGCCGCAGCGCGAACAGCTCCTGCAGGATCGCGTCGTTGGCCGGCCAGCCCCGGTTGAGGAACTCCAGGCGCAGCGCGCGGCGCGCGGCGGCGTCCGTGCTGAACGTGCTGAACGGGATCATGTCCGGGTAGTCCGTGGTGATGTGCACGGTGCCGGCGTCGCTGGCCGGGTGCGCGTCGATCCAGTCCTGCGGCAGCCCCTGCAGGGACGCCGGGGCGACGTCGATGCCGCGGACGTCGTCGCGCAGGTGCTTGCCGAAGTCCTGGCTGAGCACGACCATGCGCTCGTTGATCTCGGTGATCCGCGCGCGGGTCGCGTCGTCCTTGTCGACGCCGGAGCGGGTGAAGTCCTGGCGGACCTTCTGCAGCAGCCGCAGCGCCTGCTCGTCGAGCCCGTCCTCGCTCAGCCCGGCGAACACGTCGTACAGCTCGCGATCGAGCCCGATCTCGGTGTACAGCTTGGCGATGTCCTGGCTCACCAGGTCGGCTGCGTCCCGCGCCGCCTCGGAGGGGTGCAGCTCGGAGAAGCTGCCCGCGATCGCGCTCACCTCGCCGACCGCGATGGCCAGCTCGTTCCACCTGTCGAGGACGTCGAGGGCGCCGGCGGTCGGATCGGCCTTGATGCGCTGGACGATCTCGCGACCGGCCGCGAGCGCGGCCGTGCCCTGCTCGGCGATCCAGGAGTGGGCGGTCTCGTTGGGTGGCAGCTGCAAAGTCATGGGTTTCTCCTATGTCAAGCAGCGGCCGCGAGTCCAGGTGCGGATGCTGCTTTGTGGGTGATCTGGTCAGTGACCAGGTGGTTGAAGACAACGCGAGCGAGGCGCCGTTTCAGACAGCGCAGAGCTTCGGGGGTGGACATGCCCTCGGCCTTCTTCTTCTCGTAGTAGGTCTTTCCGAGCCCGTCGAGCCGGATCTGGGTGACAGCGATGCGGTGGACCGCGGCATTGAGCTGTCTGTTGCCGGATCGGGTGAGCCGGACCCGGCCGGCAGTGTTGCCCGACCAGACCGGGATCGGCGCGATCCCGGCGTGACGGGCGAAGGCGGCCTCAGACTTGAACCGGGCTACCCCGGCGGTCTCACCGACGATCTTGGCCGCGGTCAACGCACCCACGCCGGGCATCGCGAGCAGGGTGGGTGCCGCGTGCTCGACAAGGCCGGTGATGCGCCGCTCGAGCGCGTTGATTCGCCTCGTCAGCTCAATCACGTCAGCGAGCTCGTCACGAGCAAGCTCCGCCACGATCCCGGGCAGGCGTGCCAGCGCGTCGGCCAGCTGCTGCTGGCGCACGGCGCGGTCCAGCGATGCCTTCGGCGGTGCGAACTCGGGGTCGATCTCGTGGACGTGCCACAGCAGACGGCAGATCGTCGAAGTGCGGTGTTTGACCAGGTCATCGCGCCTGTCGACCAGGAGCTTGAGCTCCCGAGAGGTCTCGTCATGGGTCGCGACCGGCAGATCCGGTTCACGTTGTGCCGCCCGCGCGACAGCGAGCGCGTCGATCGGGTCGGACTTCCCGCGGGTGCGAGCGACGCGGCGCTGCTCGGCCATCATCTTCGGCGGCACTCGCACCACCGACTGGCCCGCCGTAAGCAGATCACGTTCAAGACGCGCGGACAGGTGACGGCAGTCCTCGATGGCCCACAACAGCTCCTCGCCGAAGCGCGCCCGAGCCCACCTCACCGCGTCCTGGTGACCAGGGGTCGTGGCCGGGAAGGTCTTGTGCCCGAGCTCTTTGCCGACCTCGTCGACCGCGACAAAAGTGTGCGTCCGCTTGTGCACATCCGCGCCAACTACAACCATGGTGGTTGCCTCCTTCACTGGACAGTGATCGGACGGTTGGGCCGGTCGGCGGACACATCTCAGTGGGGGCGTCGCCACGCTCCTATAAAGTCACGCCGGCCGGTCCTTCACACCCGCTGCCGGCAAAACGCATGCTCGCCAGACCCGAAGGTCGGCACCGAGGCTATGAGCCAGACAACGGATGCTCAGGATCCAACCACCGCGTAAGCGGCACTTCACCCTGACACTGACACGAGGCTATCGAGGGCCGCGGACCCAAGCCCCGATCCTCCGCTACGCCCACGGCGAACGGCCGCACACCCGCCCAGGAATCGGCCCGATCCCCTACGCCCACGGCGAACGAGCGAAAATCTGTTGCCCCTCGGGCCTACGCTTCCCTGGTCAAGAGGGGACACCATGCTGCTGCGGTTGTTGCGCACACATCTGGCCGGATACAAGAGGCTGATCGCCGGGATCATCGCCCTCCAGCTGGTCGGGACGATGGCGAATCTCTACCTGCCCAGCCTGAACGCCGACATCATCGACAAGGGCATCGCCACCGGCGACAGCGGCTACATCTGGTCGACCGGCGGCTGGATGCTCGTGGTCACCGCGCTGCAGATCACCTGCAGCATCGCCGCGACCTACCTCGCAGCGCGGACGGCGATGGGGTTCGGGCGCGACGTGCGGTCCTCGGTGTTCAACCGGGTCGGTGAGTTCTCGGCCCGCGAGGTCGGGCAGTTCGGCGCCCCGTCGCTGATCACCCGCACGACGAACGACGTCCAGCAGGTGCAGCTGCTGGTGGTGATGACCTTCGGCATGATGATCACGGCGCCGATCATGGCGACCGGCGGGGTCATCATGGCGCTGCGGCAGGACGTCGGGCTGTCCTGGCTCATGCTGGTCAGCGTCCCGGCGCTGGCCGTGTCGATCATGCTGATCATCCGCCGGATGATCCCGCTGTTCCGCCAGAACCAGGCCCTGGTCGACGAGGTCAACGGCGTCCTGCGTGAGCAGATCACCGGCATCCGCGTCATCCGGGCGTTCGTCCGCGAGGACCACGAGGTCGAGCGGTTCGACGATGCCAACGGCCGGCTCGCCGCGGTCGCGACGTCCGCCGGGCGCTACATGATGACGATCTTCCCGCTGGTGATGTTCGTGCTGAACGTCTCCGGCGCCGCCGTCCTGTGGTTCGGCGCCCAGCGCGTCGAGTCCGGCGAGCTGCAGGTCGGCTCCCTGACGGCCTTCCTCGCCTACCTGATGCAGATCCTGATGTCGGTGATGATGGCGACCTTCATGATGATGATGATCCCGCGGGCCGCGGTCAGCGCCGAACGCATCATGGAGGTGCTCGACACGCGCTCGTCCGTCGTCCCACCCGAGAACCCGGTCCGGGAGGTCCCCGGAGACACCACGGTCCGCCTCGAGCGCGTCCGGTTCAAGTTCCCCGGCGCCGCGGAGCCGGTGCTGCGCGACATCAGCTTCACGGCGGAGCCGGGCCGCACGACGGCCATCATCGGCTCCACCGGCGCCGGCAAGACGACGCTGTTGAACCTCATCCCGCGCCTGGTCGACGTCACCGGCGGCGCCGTGCGGATCCACGGCACCGACGTCCGCGACCTCGACCCGGAGGTGCTGTGGCGGGGCATCGGCCTGGTGCCCCAGCGGCCGTACCTGTTCAGCGGAACGGTCGCGTCGAACCTGCGCTACGGCAACCCGGCCGCCACCGACGACGACCTGTGGGAGGCGCTGCGGATCGCGCAGGCCGAGGACTTCGTGCTGCGTCTCGGCGGCCTCGACGCGCCGATCGCGCAGGGCGGCACCAACGTCTCCGGCGGCCAGCGGCAGCGGCTGTCCATCGCCCGCGCGCTGGTCAGCAAGCCGGCCATCTACCTCTTCGACGACTCGTTCTCCGCGCTCGACCTCGGCACCGACGCGCGCCTGCGCGCGGCCCTGCGGCCGGTCACCGGCGACGCGGTCGTCATCGTCGTCGCGCAGCGGGTGTCCTCCATCATCGACGCCGACCAGATCCTCGTCCTCGAGGACGGCGCCGTCGTCGGCCGCGGCCGCCACCACGAGCTGCTCGACAGCTGCCCGACGTACGCCGAGATCGTCGAGTCCCAGGCCACGGCGGAGGTGGCCGGATGAGCAGCCCGAAGGAGCCGGCGACCGCGGGGCGGGCGTCGAGGAGGCGGCACCGGCCCGGCTTCCGCAGGCCGGCCGCCGCCAGGGCGGCCCGCCGCACGCCATGATGGGCCAGCCGGTGGAGAAGTCGCTGAACTTCTGGCCCTCGACCCGGCGGCTGATGGGCTGGCTCGCGCCGGAGCGCGCGAAGGTGAGCACCGTCGTCGCGCTCGCCGTGGTGAGCGTCGTGCTGTCGGTGATCGCCCCGAAGATCCTCGGCCACGCGATGGACATCATCTTCGGCGGCTCGATCGGCAAGAACGTCCCGCCCGGGGTCTCCCGCCAGGAGGTCATCGACGGGATCCGCGCGTCCGGCAACGCCCGCCTCGCCGACGTCCTGTCGGCGATGCCGTTCGTGCCCGGGCAGGGCATCGCGTTCGCGAGCCTGCGCAACACGCTGCTGGCGGTGCTCGCGCTGTACGTCGTGTCCTCGCTGTTCCAATGGCTGACCGGCTACCTGCTCAACGACGCCGTGCAGGTCACGATCCGCCGGATGCGCCGGGCCGTCGAGGACAAGCTGCACCGGCTGCCGCTGTCGTACTTCGACCGGCAGCCGCGCGGCGAGATCCTCAGCCGGGTCACCAACGACATCGACAACATCGCGCAGACGCTCACGCAGACCCTCGCCCAGCTGCTCACCGCGCTGCTGACGGTCATCGGCGTCGTCGTGATGATGTTCGTGATCTCGCCCCTGCTGGCGATCATCGCGCTGATCACCATCCCGTTGTCCGGGCTGGTCACCGCGTTCATCGGCAAGCGCTCGCAGAAGAAGTTCGTCGCGCAGTGGAAGCACACCGGCCAGCTCAACGCGCAGATCGAGGAGGCCTTCACCGGTCACGAGCTGGTGAAGGTGTTCGGCCGCCAGAAGGAGGTCTCGGCGGCCTTCGACGCGACCAACCAGAAGCTGTACGAGGCCGCGTTCGGCGCCCAGTTCATCAGCGGCATGATCATGCCGGTCATGTTCTTCATCGGGAACCTGAACTACGTCGCGATCGCGGTCATCGGCGGCATCCGGATCACCTCCGGCGCGATGACCCTCGGCGACGTGCAGGCGTTCATCCAGTACTCCCAGCGGTTCACCCAGCCGCTCACCCAGGTCGCGTCGATGGCCAACCTGCTGCAGTCCGGGGTGGCCAGCGCCGAGCGGGTCTTCGCGCTGCTGGACGCCGCGGAGGAGTCGCCCGAGCCGCCGGCGTACCCGGGGGAGCCGGGCCCGGGCCGGGTCGAGTTCGAGCACGTGTCATTCGCCTACAGCCCCGACAAGCCGCTGATCAGCGACCTGTCGCTGGTCGCCGATCCGGGCCAGACGGTCGCCATCGTCGGCCCCACCGGCGCCGGGAAGACGACCCTGGTCAACCTGATCATGCGGTTCTACGAGCTGGACGCCGGCCGCATCACCCTCGACGGCGTCGACATCGCCACGATGCCCCGCGACCAGCTGCGCGACCGGATCGGGATGGTGCTGCAGGACTCCTGGCTGTTCGGCGGCACGATCCGCGCCAACATCGCCTACGGCAAGCCCGACGCGACCGACGAGGAGATCCTCGCCGCGGCGCGTGCGACGTACGTCGACCGGTTCGTGCACTCGCTGCCGGACGGCTACGAGACCGTCATCGACGAGGAGGCCTCGAACATCTCCGCCGGCGAGAAGCAGCTCATCACCATCGCGCGGGCGTTCATCGCCGAGCCGTCGCTGCTGATCCTCGACGAGGCCACGTCCTCGGTCGACACCCGCACCGAGCTGCTCGTACAGCACGCCATGTCGGCGCTGCGCAGCGACCGGACGTCGTTCGTGATCGCGCACCGCCTCTCGACGATCCGCGACGCCGACCTGATCCTGGTGATGGAGGACGGCCAGATCGTCGAGCAGGGCACCCACGAGTCGCTGCTCGAGCGCGAGGGCGCCTACTGGCGGCTGTACAACTCGCAGTTCACCGCCGCGCTCGAGCCCGAGCGCTGAGGGGCCCGTCCTCCCCGAGACGTAGCGCGCTCCTCACGGTCGTCGGCCCTCGCGGTCGTCGATCCTCACGGTCGTCGACGATCACGGTCGTCGAGCGAGGAGTGTCGCGCAGCGACCGACGACGTCGAGATGGCGGGCGCTCCGACTGGACGGCGTCTGATTCGACCGCTCAGCGCGGCAGCAGGACGACGTTGTCGAGCAGCCGCGGCTTGCCGAGCCGCACGGCCATCGAGGCGAGCGCGCCGACCGAGGGGTCGACGTGGTCGAGCTCCTCGAGGGTGTCGGGGTGCGCGATGCTGACGTAGTCCGGCTCGGCCAGCGGCTCGGCCGCGAGCACCGCGCTCATCGCCGAGCGCAGCGCGGCGCCGTGGATCTCGCCGTCCTGCCACGCCTTCTCGACGGCGTCCAGCGCGCGGCGCAGCACGACCGCGCGCTCGCGCTCGGTCGGGTCGAGGTAGGTGTTGCGGCTGGACATCGCCAGCCCGTCGGGCTCGCGGACCGTCGCGGCGGCGACGACCTCCAGCGGCATCCCGAGGTCGCGGACCAGCTTGCGGACGACGACGACCTGCTGCGCGTCCTTCTGCCCGAAGTACGCGCGGGTGGGCTGGACGACGTTGAAGATCACCGACAGCACCGTGCTGACGCCGCGGAAGTGCCCCGGACGGCGGCCGCCCTCGAGGACGTCGGTGATGCCGTGCACGTCCACGTAGGTGTCGAACCCGGGCGGGTAGACGTCCTCGTCACCCGGCGTCCACACCAGGTCGCAGCCGGTCGCCTCCAGCAGCGAGAGGTCGCGGTCGAGGTCGCGCGGGTACGTCGCGAGGTCCTCCTTCGGCCCGAACTGCAGCGGGTTGACGAAGATCGAGGCGATCGCCGAGCCGCAGTCCTCCTTCGCGCGCCGCACCAGGGACAGGTGGCCGTCGTGCAGGAAGCCCATCGTGGGCACCAGGCCCAGCGTGCCGTGCTCGGCGCGGGCGGCGCGCAGCTCGGCCCGCGTGGTCACGACCTTCACCGCTCGCCCTCCAGCGAGCCCAGGGCGCGCTGCAGGACGTCGGCGTCCATCTTCGCGCTGTTGGCCGCGGTCGGGAATCGCCCGTTGCGGACGTCGTCGGCGTACTCCTCGAGGCCGCCGACGATCTCGTCGCCGAGCGTGCGGTAGCGGCGGGTGTGCCGCGGCACGAAGTCCTCGTAGAGGCCGAGCAGGTCGTGCCAGACCTGCACCTGTCCGGAGCATCCGGCGCCGGCGCCGATCCCGATCGTGGGCACGCTGAGCCGCTCGGTGATCGCCGCCGCCAGGGGAGCGGGGATCAGCTCGAGGACGACGGCCCACGCGCCGGCCTCCTGCAGCGCGAGCGCGTCGCGTAGCAGCCGGGCCGCGGCGTCCGACTCGCGCGCCTGCACCTTCATGCCGATGGTGTTGACCGACTGCGGGGTGAAGCCGAGGTGGCCCATCACCGGCACGCCCTCGGCGACCAGGGCCTCGATGGTGGCGGCCCGCGCAGCGCCGCCTTCCAGCTTCACCGACTGGCAGCCGGCCTCGGTCATCAGCCGGGCCGCGTTGCGCAGCGCGTCGGAGGGCTGGGCGTACGACATGAACGGCAGGTCGGAGATGACCAGCGGCCGCGAGCAGCCGCGCATCACCATCTTGGTGTGGTAGATGATGTCGTCGACGGTGACCGGCAGCGTCGAGTCGCGGCCCTGCATCACCATGCCCAGCGAGTCACCCACGAGGATGAGGTCGATCCCGCTGCGCTCCACCAGCGCCGCGGCGGTGTAGTCGTAGGCGGTGATCATGGCGATCGGCCGTCCTTCGGCCTTCATCGCCGCGAGATCGGCGATCGAGTTTCGGCGGACCATGCATTCCTCCGGGTCGGTGGGGGCCGGTTGGGGACCGATCGTAAGCGTTGCTAACGATCCTGTCGTGGGGGTGTGAGCAGGATCCGCATCTGCTGGACGACGTCGGCGGGCACGCCGCGCTCGGCGACCAGCCCGAGCGTGGCCAGGCCGCACGCCCGGTACAGGGTGGCCTGGTCGCTGTCGTCCAACGCCGCCAGGTGCCGCCGCAGGGTGCCGACGTCGCCGCGGACGGCCGGTCCGGTGAGCCCGTCCGGCAGCCCGTGGGCCGCGAGCCCGTCCAGCGTGCTGTACATCAGCGGCAGCAGCGCGTCGAGCGCCGGCCGGCGCTCTACGCCGCAGCCGGCGAGCAGCTCGGTGGCGTGCGCGATCAGCGTGACGGAGTAGTTCGCGGCGAGCACGGCGGCCGCGTGATAGCGCGCGCGATCCGGCTCGGCGAGGTCGATCGGGTGGCCGCCCAGCCGCTCGCTGAGCCCGTGCAGCGCCGTCTGCAGCGGCTCCCCGGCGGTGATCGCCCAGGTGATGCCGTCACGGATGCCGGTCCGGGTGGTCGCGAAGGCCTGCAGGGGATGCCAGGCGCCGACCGCGCAGCCGGCGTCCGCCAGCGGGCGCAGCGGCTCGAGCCCGAGCGCGCCCGAGCAGTGCACGACGGCGCTGCCCGCAGGGGGACCCGCGGCATCGAGGGAGGCGGCGAGCCGCGTCGCGGTCGTCTCGATCGCGTCGTCCGGCACGCACAGCGCGACGAGCCCGGAGACGTCGGGCAGGCTGCGGCCGGGCAGCAGCCGCGCCTCGACTCCGGCGGCGCCGAGCGCCTCGGCGAGCGCCGTGCCCACCCGGCCCCGGCCGAGGACTGTCACCTTCACGCCCCGAGTGTTTCAGAGCGCGCCGTCGGGCGCGACCGCCGGACACGACGGACATGACAGTGATGTCAACTCTGGGTAGGCTCGTGCGGATACCGCCACGACCCAGGAGCCTGCCGTGACCCAGCCCCTCTACCCCGGTTCGATCCCGGAGACGCCCGATATCCAGCAGGCCCGCTCCTGGGCCTTCAGCGCGCACCTCACCCGGATGGCGCGCACGGACCCCGACAAGCTGGCGTTCAAGTGCGGCGACGACACGCTCACCTACGGCGAGTTCGACCGGCAGGTCACCCGGCTGGCCAACGCGCTGCGCGCGTCGGGCCTCGGCCGCGGTGACCGGGTCGCGACGGTCTGCATGAACCACCTGGAGCACGTCATCACGATCTGGGCGGCCTGGCGGCTCGGCGCGGTCGCGGTGCCGATGAACTTCCGCCTCGCACCGCCGGAGCTGACCTTCCTGCTCACCGACTCCGGGGCGAGCGCGCTGGTGATCGACGCGGCGTTCGACCACCTCGAGGACGCCGCCCGCGCGGGCCTGAAGGTGCACCTCGTGGTCGGCGACAGCGACAGCGGCGCGCAGCCGTTCGGCGAGTTCCTGGCCACCGGCGGCGACGAGCACGAGTACGTGCACGTCGAGGAGCAGGAGCTCTGCGCGATCATGTACACCTCGGGCACCACCGGCCTGCCCAAGGGCGCGATGCTGAGCTACGCGAACCTGCTGGCGCAGGTGCACAACGTCATCATCGCCTTCAAGATCTCCGGGCCGGACGAGGTCAACCTCTGCGGCGTACCGCTGTTCCACATCGCCGGCATCGGCGGGCTGCTGCCGAACTTCCGGGTCGGCGGCCACACGGTCATCCAGCGGCTCGGCGCCTTCGACCCGCAGGCCACCCTGGAGATGATCCGCGACGAGGGCGTGACGCAGTGCTTCCTGGTCCCGACCCAGTGGCAGGCGGTGTGCGCGCTGCCGCCGCTGGACCCGCCGATCACCACGCTGCGGCGCATCTCGTGGGGCGCCGCCCCGACGACCAAGGCCATCCTCGAGGCGATGGACCGCACCTTCCCGGGCGTGGAGAACGTGGCCGTGTTCGGGCAGACCGAGATGTCGCCGGTGACCTGCTCGCTGGAGGCCAAGGACGCGATCCGCAAGATCGGCTCGGTGGGCAAGCCCATCGCGGGCGTCGAGGCCCGCGTGGTCGACCCGGCGATGAACGACGTACCGCAGGGCGACGTCGGCGAGATCGTATACCGCGGGCCGAACATGATGCTCGGCTACTGGAACCGGCCCGAGGCCACGGCCGACGCGTTCGCGGGCGGCTGGTTCCACTCCGGGGACCTCGTGCGGGTCGACGAGGAGGGCTTCGTCTACGTCGTCGACCGGCTCAAGGACATGCTGATCTCCGGCGGGGAGAACATCTACTGCGCGGAGGTCGAGGCCGCCGTCCAGTCGCACCCCGGGGTCCTCGAGGCGGCCGTCATCGGGCAGCCGCACGAGAAGTGGGGTGAGGTGCCGGTCGTGGTGGTCGCGCCGGTCGTCGGCGCAGAGCTGACCGAGCAGCAGCTGCTCGAGTACGTCTCCGGGAAGCTGGCGAAGTACAAGCAGCCCAAGGCGGTGCACTTCGTCGACGCGCTGCCGCGTAACGCTTCGGGCAAGGTCACCAAGCCCACTTTGCGGGCCCAGTACGCTCGGGGCTAGTTACCGTCCCCCGACTGCTGGAACCGACCGGTCGCGGTGACGACCGAGCGGCTCGGCGGTCGTGGATGCCAGCACAAGGAGAGCCATGCAAGGACTCATGCAGGTCGCGCCGTTGACGATCGTCGACATCTTCGAGCGGTGCGAGTCGATGTTCCCCGACCACAAGGTGATCACCCGCGGTCCGGCTCCGCACGAGTACACCTACGGCGACTGGGCGAAGCGGGTCCGCCGGCTCGGCACCGCCCTCGACGAGCTCGGCCTGTCGGACGACGCCCGCGTCGGGACCTTCTGCTGGAACCACCACCAGCACCTCGAGCTGTACTACGCGATTCCGTGCACCGGCCGGGTGATGCACAACCTGAACATCCGGCTGTTCCCCGAGCAGCTCGTCTACATCGTCAACCACGCGGAGGACGAGGCGGTCTTCGTCGACCGCTCGTTGCTGCCGCTGTTCCTGCCGATCCTCGACCAGTCGCCGACGGTCAAGAAGGTCATCGTCATCGACGACGGCTCGGGACCGGAGGTCGTCGACGGCGAGCGGTTCCTGGACTACGAGCAGCTCATCGCCGACCGCGCCCCTGCCCAGTTCTTCGTCGAGGACGAGAACACGGCGTCCGGCATGTGCTACACCTCCGGCACCACCGGCAACCCCAAGGGCGTGCTGTACTCGCACCGTTCGACGTGGCTGCACGCGATGGGCATGACCTCGAGCATGACGATCGCGGTCGCCAACACCGACCGCGCCCTGGTCGTCGTCCCGATGTTCCACGCGAACGCGTGGGGGATGCCCTACGCCGCGCCGATGTGCGGCGCCGAGCTGGTGTTCCCGGGCTCGGACATGTCCCCGGCCGCGCTGGCCCGGATCTTCCAGGACGACCGGATCACCATCGGCATGGGCGTGCCCACCATCTGGCAGGGGATGCTGCCGCTGCTGGACCAGTACGACTTCAGCGCGGTGCGCGCGATCACGTCCGGCGGCTCGGCCGTGCCGCGCGCGCTGATCAAGGAGTTCCGGGACCGGGTCGGCGTGCCGATGCTGCAGGGCTGGGGGATGACCGAGACCAGCCCCGTCGCGTCCATCGCCAAGCCGCAGCGCCGCGACCTCGGCAAGAGCCCCGACGAGCTGCTGGACGTCGCCGCCCAGGCGGGCACGATCGTCGGCGGCGTGCAGGCGCGGGTGGCCAGCCTGGAGACCGGCGAGGCGCAGCCGTGGGACGGCGAGAGCACCGGAGAGCTGCAGGTGCGCGGCAACTGGATCGCCCGCGAGTACTTCAAGGGCGAGACGCCGCTGTCGACCGAGGACGGCTGGATGCGCACCGGCGACATCGCGGCCATCACGCCCGAGGGCGTCATCCGGATCGTCGACCGGACGAAGGATCTGGTGAAGTCCGGCGGTGAGTGGATCTCCTCGGTGGACGTCGAGAACATCCTGATGGCGCACCCGGACGTGCGGGAGGCCGCCATCGTCGGCGTCCCGCACCCGAAGTGGACCGAGCGCCCGCTGGCGTGCGTCGTCCTGAAGGACGGCGTCGAGCCGAGCGAGCAGAAGAAGCAGGAGATCCTCGAGTTCCTGGCCCCGCAGATCGCCAAGTGGTGGATGCCGGACGCGGTCGAATTCATCGACGAGGTGCCCAAGACCAGCGTCGGCAAGTTCTCCAAGAAGGACCTGCGCGACGCGTACGCCGGATACCAGCTTCCCGACGCGGCCGGGCGCTGAGGCATGGGCCGGGTGAAGCAGGCCAGGATGGTGCTGAAGGGCCCCGGCGCGCTGCGCGCCGTCGCGGCGCTCGACGAGCGCGTGTACGGAGCGCTCGCGGCCGCGCACAGCCCGGTGCTCGATCGCACGATGCCGGCGCTGTCGCGAGCCGCCGACTACTCGGTGCTCTGGATGAGCCTGGCGACGGCGATGCGCGTGTTCGGCGGACGTCGCTCGAAGCGCGCCGCCGCCCGCGGGTTGGGCACAGTGGCGGTCTCGAGCCTGGTCACCAACCAGGGCCTCAAGCGGCTGCACTGGCGCAACCGCCCGGACGGCAACCTGGTGCCGCTGCGCCGGCAGGCCAAGCGGATGCCGACGTCGTCGTCGTTCCCGTCGGGGCACTCGGCCAGCGCCGCCGCGTTCGCGACCGCGGTCGCCTTCGAGAACGCCCCGCTGGGCGCCGCGCTCGGCGTCCTCGCGCTCGGCGTCGGCACCTCGCGCGTCGCGACCGGCGCGCACTATCCGAGCGACGTCCTCACCGGCTTCGCCGTCGGGGCGGGGGTCGCGGCGCTCGGCGCGAAGGTGTTCCCGCCGGTGCTGCCGGTCGTCACCGACGAGGAGATGCCCGAGCAGGTCGAGATCGGCGCCCTTCCCGAGGGCGCCGGCCTGGTCGTGATCGTCAACGAGAAGTCCGGCGTGGACAAGGCCCCGATCACCGACGAGATCAAGGCCGGCCTGCCGAAGGCCGAGCTCATCACGCTGGAGCCGCACGCGGACCTCCTCGAGGTCGCCGAGGACGCCGTCGCGCGTGGCGCGAAGGCACTGGGGGTCTCCGGCGGCGACGGCACCGTCGTGGCGATCGCGCAGATCGCGATGAAGCACGACCTGCCGCTCGCCGTGTTCCCGGGCGGCACCTTCAACCATTTCGCCAAGGACGTGCGCGTGCCGCAGGTCGCCGACGCGATCGAGGCGGTCACCGGCGGTTTCGGGACCCGGATCGACGTGGCGACGATGGGCGAGAAGATCTTCTTGAACACCGCGAGCGTCGGGACGTACCCGGAGTTCGTCACCGAGCGCGAGAAGCTGCAGCCCCGATACGGCAAGCGGCTGGCCGCGGTGATCGCGGCTCGCCGGCTGCTGAAGTCGCAACCCAAGGCGCACCTGCGGATCAACGGCGAGCCGGTCACGGCGATGCTGTTCTTCGTCGGCAACGGCGAGTACCTGCCGCTCGACTTCGCGCCCGCCCTGCGTCCCCGTATGGATACCGGCGTCCTCGACGTGCGGATCCTGGTCAGCGACAAGCGGGCGATCGGCCCGCGGCTGCTGTGGGCGACGCTGACCGGCAGGCTCGAGCACTCCGCGCTCTACCAGCGGCGCGTGGTGTCGTCGATGAACGTCGAGGTGCTCGAGTCGGAGATCCTCGTCTCGCGCGACGGCGAGGTCGACGACCCGCAGAAGTCGCTGGCGTTCGGCGTCCGGCGCGGCGCGCTCACCGTCTACCAGCCCAAGAACCCCACCATCTGACGCATCCCAACGCTCGTCGAGCGCCCGGGGTCGAGCGCCCCGGGTCGACCACCGCCTATGGTCGCCGAGCACCACCGATGGTCGTCGAGCGCCCCGGGTCGACCACCACCGATGGTCGTCGAGCGAGCGAGGAACGAGCGATGTCGAGACGCCGGTAGTCGACAGTTCGCCGGACCACGGCGGGGTGAGTCCACAGTGCGCCGTACGGCGTCTCGACGTCGCTTCGCCTTGCGGCTCCGCTCGCTCGACGACCGTAGACGTGCTGGGTCGCGCCGTCTCGTGGACGTCGTCGGGGCGGCCGTCGCCGTCCGCCGCGTAGCTCCCAACGGTCGCCAAGCACCACCGATGGTCGTCGAGCGAGCGAGGAACGAGCGATGTCGAGACGCCGGTAGTCGACAGTTCGCCGGACCCCCGACGTCTCGACGCCGCCGCTAGATCGAGGTCCTCGCGGGAGTCTCGGCCGCCTTCAGGGCGGGTGTACGGCGCAGCAGCAGCGAGATCGCGAGCCCGACGGTGAGGCAGCAGAGGACCGCGACGGTCAGGGTCGGCCAGCCGCCGTGCCGCCACGCGGTGCCGGCCAGCGCGCCGAACACCGACGAGCCGATGTAGTAGGCGAACAGGTACATCGACGCCGCCGACCCGATCGAGCGGTGGCCGAGGAAGGCGCGCGCCGACGTCCAGCCGCTGGCGACGCCGTGCACGGCGAAGAAGCCGATGGTGATGGTCCCGAGCCCGGCGATGAACATCCACAGCGGCGCGGCGAGGGTGAGCAGCACGCCGCCGATGGTGACCAGGAACGCGAGCGGCACCACCGCCCGGCGGCCGAACCGCTCGGCGGCCCGCCCGGCGAACGTGGAGGAGGCGGCGCCGAGCGGGTTGACGAGGTAGACGAGACCGGCGATGCCGACCGGGAGCAGGTACGGCGCCTCTTCCAGGCGATACCCGGTGAGGTTGAAGACCGCGACGTACGAGCCCATGCTGATCGCCCCGATGGCGTACAGGCCGAGCAGGGTGCGGTCGCGCAGTACGTCGACGAACGCGTGCACCGAGACCTTCAGCCCGCGGGGAGCGGCGTGGAAGTTGCGGGACTCGGGCAGCAGCGCGATGACGGCGACGGCGCACAGTAGGCCGTACGCCGCGGACCCGGCCATCGCCCACCGCCAGTCGGCCGCCTGCGCGAGGCCGCCGGCCACGAGGCGGCCCGCCATCCCGCCCAGCGCGGTGCCCCCGACGTACAGCCCGGTCGCCCGCGCGTGCGAGTCAGGGTGGATCTCCTCCCGGAGGTAAGCCATCGCGACGGCCGGGAAGCCGGCCAGCAGCAGGCCGGTAACGGCGCGCAGCGCCAGCATCCACGGCCAGGCGGTGACCAGCGCGCCGGAGGCGGCGGCGACGGCGCCGAGGACGAGCGACCAGCGCATCATCCGGGTCCGCCCGACGATCTCGCTGAGCTGGCCGGCGAACAGCAGGGCGACGCCGAGCGCCAGCGTCGTGAAGCTGATGGAGAGCGCCGCCGTGCTGGGCGAGATACCGAACTCGCGGGAGAACCCCGGCAGCAGCGGTTGGGTCGTGTACAGCAGACCGAACGACGCGAACGAGCCGGCGAACAGGGCCGCCGACGCGCGACGGAAGCCCGCTTCGCCGTGCCGATAGCCCGTTCCGCTCACCGACCCACCATAGTTAACGGGCCTAACGAACTGTCAGACTGTTGAGCAGGCGGCGCGAGCCTGCCGCCGTCGACCGGGAGGCGCCATGACGACCACGATTGCCGATGCGCGGACGCTGCTTTTCGTGCCCGGCGGCAAGCCCGAGCTGTTCGCCAAGGCCGCGGCCTCGGGGGCCGACGGGTTCATCGCCGATCTCGAGGACGCCGTCGCGCCGGAGGCGAAGGACGCCGCCCGCGCGCTCGCCGTCGAGGGCCTGGCGCAGGCTCCCGGGGTTGTCCGGATCAACGCGGTGGGTACGCCGTGGCACAACGCCGACCTGGCGGCCGTCGCCGGCGCACCCGGTGTCACCGGGGTGATGCTGCCGAAGGCGGAGGACGCCGAGGCGGTGCGCGCGGTGGCCGAGCGGC
This sequence comes from Cumulibacter manganitolerans, assembly GCF_009602465.1. NCBI lineage: Bacteria > Bacillati > Actinomycetota > Actinomycetes > Geodermatophilales > Geodermatophilaceae > Cumulibacter > Cumulibacter manganitolerans. The sequence goes on from NZ_WBKP01000001.1 coordinate 171,579, forward strand.
TGGCCGGCACGCCGCTGCTGCTGCTTGTCGAGAGCGCCCTCGGCGTCCGCGACGTCGCGGCGCTCGCTCAGGTACCGGGGGTCACCAGGCTCAGCTTCGGCAACCTGGACTTCGCGCTGGACGCCGGGATCGAGCCGCGGTCGGACGACGAGGACGAGCTGCTGTTCGCGCGCAGCGCCATCACCCTGGCTTCTCGCGCGGCCGGGCTGCCCGGCCCGATGGACGGTGTGCTGGGTGATTTCCGCAACGACGACCTCATGGCGCGCCGCACCCGGCGCGCCTTCGATCTGGGATTCCGCGGGAAGCTGTGCATCCATCCTCGCCAGGTGGCGGTCGTGCACGAGGCGATCGCGCCGTCCGAGGAGGAGGTCGCCTGGGCGCGCCGCATCGTGGACGGCGCGGGGGCGCTCGAGGGCGCGGCGGTGCAGGTGGACGGCGAGATGGTCGACCGCCCGGTGCTGCTCAAGGCACGCGACATCCTCGCCCGCGCCTGACGCTTCGGCACAGCGGTCTCACAGGATTCGCTCAGCGGCTCCCCAGGCGCGTGCGCGAGTCTGGGACCATGACTGCCATGAGCAACACCGCCGATCGCGCCGAGCTGCGCCGTCCCGACGGACAGGCACCCCGGATCCTCGTCGTCGACGATGAGAGCACCCTCGCCGAGCTGATCTCCATGGCGCTGCGTTACGAGGGCTGGGACGTGCGGACCGCGCTCGACGGCACGAGTGCGGTGCGCACCGCGCGCGACTTCCGGCCGGACGCCGTCGTCCTCGACATGATGCTGCCGGACTTCGACGGCCTGGAGGTGCTGCGCCGGCTGCGCGCCGACGACTCGAAGATCCCGGTGCTGTTCCTGACCGCAAAGGACTCGGTGGAGGACCGGATCATCGGGCTCACCGCCGGTGGCGACGACTACGTGACCAAGCCGTTCAGCCTCGAGGAGGTCGTCGCGCGGGTCCGCTCCCTGCTGCGCCGCGGCGCGATGGCCGCCGAGGAGCACGAGACGCTGCTCGTCGTCGGCGACCTCACGCTCGACGAGGACTCCCGCGAGGTACGTCGCGGCGGTGACGAGATCAACCTGACCGCGACCGAGTTCGAGCTGCTGCGGTTCATGATGCGCAACCGCAAGCGGGTGCTCAGCAAGGCGCAGATACTCGATCGGGTGTGGAACTACGACTTCGGCGGCCAGGCCAACGTCGTCGAGCTCTACATCTCCTACCTGCGCAAGAAGATCGACGCCGGGCGGGCCCCGATGATCCACACCATGCGCGGCGCCGGCTACGTCCTCAAACCCGCCGAGTAGCCCGTGCAGCGTCGCGTGATGAGCCTGCGCAAGCGGCTCGTCCTGTCGGTCACCGGGCTGCTCGCAGCGGCCTGTCTGGCGATCGGCATCGCGCTCCCGCTGATCCTGCGCGGATTCCTCGTCGACCGGGTCGACGAGCAGCTGAACGCGGCGTCCGAGCGCGCGCTGCGCTACGACAACGGCGATCACAGCCCGGACGGCGGCGGCCACCCCGAGAGCTCGCCGAGCGGCCTCGTGCAGCCCGGCCAGGAGGTCGGGACGATCGCCGCGCTGAGCATCGACGGCGTGCTGACCGACTGCGGATGGCTCGATCAGGACGGCGCCCCCAACCTGTGCACCGTCGGCGTCGCGCTGCAGCTCGCACAGATCACGACGCCGTCCGGCCCGACGTCGGTCGATCTGAACCACTTCGGCAAGTACCGGCTGGTCGCGGTCGAGACCGACGACGGACTGTTCATCACCGGCCTGCCCCTGCACGGCGCGTACGAGACCGTCCAGCGGCTGGTGCTCATCGAGCTGGCCGTCGCAGGCATCGTGCTGGTCGTCGCCGCCGCCGCCTCCGCCGGGCTCATCGGTCGCATGCTCGCCCCGCTGCGCCGCGTCGCGGACACCGCCCAGCGGGTGAGCGACCTCCCGCTGCACGAGGGAGACGTGCAGCTCGCCGAGCGGGTGTCGCCGCGCGACGCCGATCCGCGGACCGAGGTCGGCCAGGTCGGGCAGGCGCTGAACCAGATGCTCAGCCACGTCGAGAGCGCCCTCGACGCCCGCCAGCAGTCCGAGCAGCGCGTCCGGTCGTTCGTCGCCGACGCCTCGCACGAGCTGCGGACGCCGCTGGCCGCGATCCGGGGGTACGCCGAGCTCGCGCGGCGCTCGCGCGACGCCGTCCCCGGCGACGTGGCGCACGCCCTGAGCCGGGTCGAGTCGGAGTCGGTGCGGATGACCTCCCTCGTCGAGGACCTCCTGCTGCTGGCGCGGCTGGACGCCGGCCGCCCCCTCGAGCGCAAGCCGGTCGACCTGGCCGACCTGATCGTCGACACGGTCAGCGACGCGCACGCGGCCGGACCGGACTACCGGTGGAATCTCGAGCTGCCCGACGACGAGGTCGTCGTGATCGGTGACCGGGCCCGGCTGCACCAGGTGCTCGCCAACCTGCTCGCCAACGCCCGCACCCACACCCCGCCGGGCACCGTCGTCACGACGTCCCTCAGCCGCTCGGAGGACGGCCGCTCGGCCGTGATCAGCGTGCTGGACAACGGTCCCGGCATACCGGAGAAGATGCTGCCGTCGGTGTTCGACCGGTTCGCCCGCGGCGACTCCTCGCGCTCGCGGGAGAAGGGCTCGACCGGTCTAGGACTGGCCATCGTCTCCGCGGTCGCCGGCTCGCACGGCGGCACTGTGACCGTCGAAAGCTGCCCCGGCCACACCTTGTTCACCGTCACCCTCCCGCTGGATCCGGGTCCGCGGCCCTGACAGCCCTCGCCCTGGCCCCGAGTCCTCCGCCGTCCGCAGCGTCCCCCGCCGTCGGCGGCGCTCGAGCGGCGTCGGCGGCGTCGGCGGCGTCCCCCGGCGTCGGCGGCGTCCCCCGGCGTCGGCGGCGCTCGAGCGGCGAGCGTGGACGGCGTCGTCCCGCACCTCGCGCGGGGCGCGGTCGGTGCGGGCGGGCAGGATGGAGGCATGAGTCGCCTGAGCCGCCGCAGCGAGACCCCGCCGTTCCACGTGATGGAGATCCTCAAGGCAGTCGCCGTACGGCAGCAGACGCACAACGACGTGATCCTGCTCTGCGTCGGCCAGCCCTCGACCGGGGCTCCCGTCGATGCCCGGGAGGCGGCGACCCGGGCGATCGGTGACGGCGTTCTCGGCTACACCGAGGCGGTGGGCAACCGCGACCTGCGCGAGCAGATCGCCGCGCACTACGAGCAGTGGTACGGCGTCCACGTCGGCCCGGATCAGATCGTGCTCACCACCGGGTCGTCGGCCGGCTTCACGGCGGTGTTCCTGGCCGCGTTCGACCCGGGCGACCGCGTGGTCGTCACCAGGCCGGGCTACCCGGCCTACCGCAACACCCTGCACACCCTCGGCTGCGAGGTCGTGGAGCTCGACTGCGGGCCGCAGACGCGCTACCAGCCGACCGTCGAGATGCTCGAGGCGCTGCCGCAGAAGCCGGCCGGTCTGGTGCTGGCCAGCCCGGCCAACCCCACCGGCACCGTCATCCCGGACGCCGACCTGGCCGCCGTCGTGGACTGGTGCGAGGCCAACGACTGCCTGCTGATCAGCGACGAGATCTACCACGGCATCACCTACGGCGACACCGTGGCGCAGACTGCCTGGAAGCACGGTCGCGAGGCGGTCGTCGTCGGGTCGTTCTCGAAGTACTTCTCGATGACCGGCTGGCGGCTCGGCTGGCTGCTGCTGCCCGAGCACCTCGCGCGGCCCGTCGAGCTCCTGTTGGGCAACCTCAACCTGTGCCCGCCGGCGGTGTCGCAGGCCGCCGCGCTCGGTGCGTTCACCGAGAGCGCGCAGATCGAGCTGCGCCAGCACGTCGCGCGATACGCGCGCAACCGCGAGCTGCTGATCTCGCGGCTGCCCGACATCGGCGTCACCGACGCGATCGCGCCCGACGGCGCGTTCTACGCGTACGTCGACATCGGCCACCTCACCGACGACTCGCTCGGCTGGTGCCGCGACGTCCTCGACGCGACCGGGGTCGCGATCACGCCCGGCATCGACTTCGCGCCCGTCGGGACCGGTGACCGGGCACTCGACGGAGACCGGTTCGTCCGGTTCTCGTTCTCCGGGACGGACGCCGAGATCGACGAGGCGTTCGATCGGCTGCGCGACTACGTGCGCGACCGCGGGTAGCCGCTGACCGGGCGCCGATCCCTGGCCGTCAGTGCTCGCGCGGGCGCGGGTCGCGGATAGCCGCCGACCACTTTCAGGGATCGCGCCAGTAGGCGCACTCTGCGCTGGTGCTGCCGTAGCGGCTGCGAGGCGTGTCCAGGCCGCCCAGGTCGTCGCCGTGTGCTGGTCAGTGATCAGACAGCTGTGCCACGCGGCAAGGCTGCGGCCGTCGAGTACGTAGCCAGCGAGGGTTTCAGGGGAGTGCTGGCGTAGTTGCTCAGTCATGAGGACCACCTCAAGAGCGACTTGTATGGCTCCCACTCTGGCCAATTCAGATGTGAGCTGTGCAAACGCGAGGTTGAGCCTGAGACGAGGCCCGAAAGACGAGTCTGCGATGGAGTCGAACTCCTCCTCCGTTATGTCTTCAACCTGGTCCTGCATGAGCGGCTCGTGGCCGCCCGCGACGAGGTTGTTCCACGCCCGCCAGTAACGGAGACGTTCCTCGGCTCTGCATTTGCCCGCACTCATCGCTGCGCCTCCAGCTCGATCGAGCCAGCCTCAGCCCAGTACTTTCCGGCCTGCAAGCTGTAAACGTGGCTGTCTTCGGTCTTGGACGCATCCATGAAGGCTTTGGCCAGGTTGTCGACGTCGGGCTTCGAGCTGTGCGGTGCGCCCACCATGGCCTGGGCATCGGCAGCAAGAACGTGATGCGCAGTTCGGTAAGTAGCTCATACATCCGCAGGGCAGCGCGCACGTCGTCGCAGCACTGGCGGTAGCGCATGACTGTGGGGCCAACGGAAATCCTGGAGGCGGGGCACGGCGATGAACGGTAGGCGCGGCCCCTTCAAGGCGAAGAGCATCATCGGCAACGTCCGCGACACGAAGGACGCCGCCGAGCGGCAGCTAGCCAATCAGGAACGCATCATCGAACTGCTTGAGCAGCTTCTGAAAGCGGTGCAGGTTCGAATTAATGGGCTTCGAACACGTCCCCAACCCCGAGAGGCGAGCAGGACACCTACTACATAGGCGACCGAACAGTGCGCCAGTGGCGTGAGTGGCTCACGCGTGATCTGCACGGCGGTCCCGACATCCAGGCCGTCACCACGCCGGGCAACACCTACGGTGACACGATCGGCGACTGCGCCTGGTACGCCGTGGCTGGTATTCGACCTGTACGCGGACATAGATGGAGAGCCGGCCGAGAACGAGAAGTTGGCCGACAACCTGCCGTTCATGACGATCAACGACTACCCAGCCATCGCCCATGGCGCTTCAGAGCTGCGACGACGCGGTCATTGAAGGTGTACGGCCGTACCTGAGGAACGTGCTCGGCGATGACTAGCCCCCGGAAGCGACACGCGGGGAACCACGTTTCAAGCCGCGAAAAGGCGCATCGTGTCCGGTTCGTGTCACAGGGTAATGGCATACATGAGTTCGAAGCCAGCCTCCTTGACCTCTTCTGCTACGCCTCGGTTTCGCGGCTTCTTTGCGCCTGCACTTGCATATCTTGAATGTGACTAAGCGCAAACGCTGCTGTCGCCTCCTGCCGTCCGCGATGGAAACCGTCCGACAGGTTCTCCAAGAGTATCTTGCGCGCCTCTTGAGCCGCGACCTCAGCGTTCGCCGCAGCGCGCTTGACCTTGGAATCCTGCCAGTTGTTGGCAACCCCCAATAGCCGGTTCGCGAGATAGGTCAAACTCCCGCCCACGCCCGTGATCCACATGGTGACTTCCAACGGGCTCTCTTTGCGGATCCGCGTGACCTCTACACTTGGCGGGCGTGCCTCGGCGGCAGCCATGTCGATAATCGACGATAGGCCCTCGAAGATCGCGGCGACCTCTCTAAGCTGCCTTGTTTCATCAAAGACGATGTGTACGGATATTGCCTCGTTATCTGCCATGCGTCCCCCTAGGTGTGCGACAACTTTTAGTTGATGATCACTGCGAGCCCACCGAGCACAGCGCCAACTAGCCCGATCCAGATCGAAAATGCCAGGTGTCGGTGCTTTATCCAGGCAATCTTGCTCATCTCAACCAACTGGCGGGACAACACGGGCAGGAAGGCTCGCTGCTCCAGGGCTGACTCCAACTCCTCTTGTTTCCAGTGCCGTACGTGTCCGAAGTATACGAAGTTGTCCGACTTCTCTGAGTCCATCGACTTCACCCGCAGCTTGGGAGCCACTACAAGGACACACAGCACCGCTGCTACGAACAGCAGAACGATCGAGGCAACGAACAGGCCCTGCATGCGCCACCCATGAAACGTTGCCAGAGGCCCATCGTCAGTCGTCGTCGTGATCACTGCCGTGGCAACGATCGTTTCGATGCCGAGCACAAAGCTGGCCTTGGAGTCGACGTTCGAGGTCCACGTTTGAAGCGCGCTGTGAATCTGCCAGGCGTTGTTCACTGCGTCACTCAAATGCTCCTCCGGTAGCGCGTGGTGTACGAAACGATCTGGCGGCCTCCGAGCTCAAGAGGTGGGCGCTTTAACCAGATGTCCTCACGATCATCGCCCTTCTTGGCGATCGGGCCGAGCGAGTTATAAGCCCCGCTTGAAATATTGATCGGTCCGGCGTCGCGCACCTCACTGCAGCAATATTCGAGGCCTTGCCGATGCTGATGATGTCGTTATGTCCGTGTACGCCACCCCGCACAAGCATCGCCTCGCCGGTATCGATTCCTACCCCGTGGCCCATCTTCCATTTGAAGTCGCTCCACTTCGCCTGAAGCCGGGGTTGAATGATCTCCCCTACTGCCCAACTGATCTCCAATGCAGCCAACGCAGCATTTGTCTCTTTGCCCTCACCAATGAAGATGCCCATTACGCGGTCACCATCGAAACCGCGGATCTTGCCACCGCGATGCCTAATGAGGCGACTCGCGGCGTTCAAGTAGCATCGAATGACTTTGGCTACGGCCCAGTTCTTGTGTTTCTGCGCTAGTTCGGTTGACCTCGCCATATCGGCATACAGGTACGCAGCATCCAAGAGGACTGCTCCGTCGGAGAGCGCAATGTCCTCCGTCTCAGGTACCACGCGCCCATTGACCGTTTTCCATTCCGGCGCTAGTACGCGTCGATCCCGCGCTCAACATCTTCCTTCAGTGTCATCTGGCTCCCTAATGATTCGCCTCACGTCACCATTGTGGGGTGTGCCGACAATTCCCGCGTGCAGGCTTAAACGACAGCTCTGGCAGGCTGTGGCCATGGACGTGCTCTCATTTGTCATCGCGGCCGGTGGCTTGGCGACTGCCGTGATGGTTCCCTGGATCGGCTCGTTGACCACGGCACGACGGGAGAGCGAAGTCTGGATCCGGGATCAGCGGTTGGCTGCTTACCTAGACGCCATGGCGCACGCTCAGTCGATCGACACCTACTTGAAGGGCGCGGACGATCCGCAATACCCGCCCAAGTACTCCCGGCCCGATTCCCTGCCTCCACTGGAAATAGTTACCGCTCGGATGCGGCTACTAAGCCCGAAGGCGCTCTTTAAGGCGTGGGAAAAGCTCGTAGAAAGCGAAGACTCGTTCCATTACGAAGTCTTTAATTATGGTACCGCGACGCCTGTGTCGGATTTTGTCGACACGAAGCCATTGTCGGATAACCTGAAAGAGTTCTACGCGGCAATGGACGGCGCACTACTGAAGTCGGAGAAGCGCAGGCGACGGCTTCGCGCAATTGGCCGTTAGTATTACAACCCATATATATACGGCACGCGATCAATACAAACTAGACCTCACCGCAGAAATCCCGCAAGTTGGCGGCAGGAAGGCCGCTAATTTGAATATCGTGTATCGCTTAGTGCTCGAACTGATGATCCTTCAGTGTTGAACCTGGGCGCGCTCGACTCCGACATGCCGCCGCGGCGGGTGCCCGTTAGGGTCGGGAGTAGACCCGACGACGAAGGAGCAGCCATGGACCTCGGTATTGCTGGAAAGTCGGCGCTCGTCTGCGCCTCGACGGCCGGCCTCGGCGCGGCGACCGCACGCGCCCTCGCCGCCGAGGGCGTGAAGGTCGTCTTCAGCGGCCGCCGCCTCGAGCTGGCCGAGCAGCAGGCGTCGGCGTACCCCGAGGGCGTTGCCATCGAGGCCGACATCTCCACCGTCGAAGGCGCCATGGACCTGCTGGAGAAGGCGCGCGAAGCCGTCGGGGACATCGACATCCTGGTGCTCAACGGTCCCGGTCCCCGTCCGGGGACCGCTACGACGGTGACCGGCGAGGACCTGCACGCCGCCTTCGAGTCGCTGATGGTGGTCCAGCACGCGCTCGTCGACGTGTGCCTGCCGCACATGCGCCAGCAGGGCTGGGGCCGGATCCTGTCCATCGCCTCCAGCGGCGTCATCGCGCCGATCACCAACCTCGCCCTCTCCAGCGTGGGCCGGATGGCCCTCGGCGGTTACCTCAAGGCGCTCGCCAACGAGATCTCCGGCGACGGGGTGACGGTCAACATGCTCCTGCCGGGCCGGATCGCCACCGACCGGATGAAGTCCCTCGACGCGAACACCGCCAAGTCGACGGGCAAGTCGATCGAGGAGATCTCGGCGGCGGGCGTGAAGTCGATCCCCGCCGGTCGCTACGGCGACCCGGACGAGTTCGGCGCGGTCGGGGCGTTCCTCTGCAGCGAGCAGGCCTCCTACGTCACCGGCAGCGCGATCCGCTGTGACGGCGGCGCGCACGGAACCCTGTAGCGCCTGCTTCGCCCCGCCCGCACCGCCCCCTTCCGCACCGCCCCCGCCTGCCCGCGGTCTCCGTTTGTCCGCGTCCGGTGCGCGGCCGGCACCGGTGCTCGCGCCGCGGCTCCGGAAATCGTCGTCCTGGCGGCTCGCTATTCATCCGGGATGGATAGCGGGCTTCCTAGGTGACGTTTTCCGGGAGGCCCGGACGGCGGGTCGCGGCGGTGAGCGTCAATATTGATGGATCTGCTTGGTATCGCTGATCCTTCTGCGACCGCCGTCCGCCGTGTGCTGGAATGGCAGGCATGACCCAAGGTGTACGAGGCGCCGCGCAGGCGGCGAAGGACGTCGTCGTCTTCAAGGCGCTGGCCAACCCGGTCCGGCTGCAGATCGTGTCGCTCGTGGCGGCCGCGCCCGAGGGCCAGGTCAGCGCGGGCGAGATCGTCGATCGGTTCTCGCTCTCGCAGCCGACCATCAGCCACCACCTGCGGGTTCTTCGCGAGGCGGGCGTGCTGACCACGTACAAGACCTCCACGTTCGTGTACTACCGCTTCGCCCCGCAGCTGCGCGAGACGGTAGCCGCGGTGCTGCCCGGCTCCGCAGCGGCCGAGCCGCCCGCCGTGACGAACCCCGTCCGCCGCGCGCCTTCCGGGACCGCGCGCAGCACGAGCAAGCGATCCTCGCGGACCACCGCTTCCGCCGCCCAGAGCCGTGCAGCCACCACCGTCGCGGCGTCCACGCCGGCCGCCGCCACGACGTCCACGCCGGCCGCCGCCACGACCTCCACAGCCCGCAGTGAGCGCACACCGGTCGCCGAGCCGAAGGCGGGCAAGAAGCCCGTGAAGTCCGACGACGCGAAGCCGAAGAAGAAGGACAAGAAGGACAAGAAGACCAAGAAGTCCAAGAAGAAGTAACCACCTGCGGGGCAGCCAGTGACGCTATTGGACCGTTAGCGTCACTGGCTGTCCCGCAGAACCGACGACCGCGGCCGTCTAGAGTCGTCCGGCGTGAGCACTGATTCGTATCTGCGCTATCCCACCGTCGCCGGCGAACGCGTGGTGTTCGTCGCCGAGGACGACCTCTGGCTCTGTGGCCTCGACGGGGGACGTGCGCACCGCCTCACCTCCGACGCCGGCCGCCCGCGGTCGCCGCGGCTCTCGCCGAGCGGCCTGCAGGTGGCGTGGACGTCGGTGCGCGAGGGCGCGGCCGAGATCTACGTCAAGGACGTCGACGGCGGACCGACCCGACGGCTGACCTACTGGGGCCAGGACCGCACGTTCGTGCGCGGCTGGCTGAGCGAGACCGAGATCCTCGCGGTCAGCACGCTCGGGGAAGCCGAGCGCTCGCGGTCCTTCGCGTACGCCGTACCGATCGACGGCACCCCGGCGCGGCGGCTGCCGTACGGCTGGGTCGCCGATCTGGCGCTGGCGGGCAGGGGCGCGTTGCTGTCGACCACGACGACGGTCGAGCCGGCCTACTGGAAGGGCTACCGGGGCGGAGCGGCCGCGCAGCTGTGGTTCGACGCCTCGGTGGCGAACGGCGCCCCGGGCCGGTTCATCCGGTTGTTCCGCCAGCTCGGCTCGAGCCTGGTCAGCCCGTTGCTGGTGCGGGACGCCGGTGGCAAGCAGCGCGTCGGCTTCCTGTCCGACCACGAAGGCGGGGCGGCACAGCTCTACTCCGCACCGGTGCGGCGCGGGAAGGTCGTGGAAGCCGACCTCGTGCGGCACAGCGACGGGGAGTTCTTCGCCCGGCACGCCGGCACCGACGGTGAACGCGTCGTGTACGTCGCCGGCGGGTCGCTGTACGCGCTCGATCGCCTCGATCCCGACGAGCGACCGCGCGAGGTCGCGGTGCAGCTGGCCGGCTCGCGCGCCGCGCTCAGCCCGACGATCCACGATCTCGCCTCGACGATCGACTTCATCGGGCCGGACCGCACCGGCCGCGCGTCCGTCGTCGGCGCGCGTGGCTCGGTGCACTACCTGCCGCACCGGCAGGGGGCCGCCCGGGTGCTGGCCGACGGCGCCGCCGTACGGCGCCGCGAGCCGGTGCTGCTCGGCGACACGCGACGGGTCGCCTGGGTGACCGATGAGCACGGGGACGACGCGATCGAGATCCTCGACATGGCCGACATCGCCGCGACCCCGAAGGTGCTGGTGCGCGCAGGCCGGCTCGGGCGGGTGCTCGAGCTGGTCGCGGCACCCGACGGGTCGAAGCTCGCGATCGCCAGCCACGACGGTCGGCTGCTGACGGTCGACGTCCCCAAGTCGCTCGGGAGGGCCGTCTCGCCGAAGGAGCTGGATCGCTCGCAGAACGGCGATCTGGGCGACTTCGCGTTCTCGCCGGACTCGGCGTGGCTGGCCTGGTCGCTGCCCGAGCGCGAGTCCATGGCCCGCATCCGGATGGCGAACGTGGCCAAGACCGGCGCGAAGCCGTTCGACGTGACCTCGGCCCGGTTCAACGACTTCAGCCCGACGTTCACCACCGACGGCAAGCATCTGGCGTTCCTGTCCTACCGCTCGTTCGACCCCGTCTACGACTCCTACGTCTTCGACCTCTCCTTCCCCGGTGGCTGCCGCCCCTACCTGGTGCCGCTCGCCGCAGACACGCCGTCGCCGTTCGACGCCTCCGTCGACGGTCGGCCGCTGGACGGCGAGGAGGGCGTGCCCGGGCCGGAGAATCCCGACGACACGGCCAAGGAGAAGAAGGACGAGCACCCGACGCCGGTGACGACGGTGGACGTCGACGGCCTCGAGCAGCGGATCGTCGCGTTCCCGGTCGACGCGGGCCGGCTGTCGTCGCTGCGCGCGGTGCAGGGCGGCTGCGTGTGGGTCACCCACCCGGCCCGCGGCGAGCTCGGCGAGGACCTCACCGGTGAGGCGCCGCGCGCCCACGTGACCCACCTGGACTTCGGCACCGCCAAGACCGACGTCATCGTCGACGCGGTCGACAGCGTCGAGGTCACCGGTGACGGCTCCCGGCTCGTCACCTTCACCGACGGCGTGCTCGCGGTCGTTCCCGCGGCACGCAAGGTCGAGGACGACGCGCCCGAGCGGATCGAGGTCGACCTGACGCGGGCCACCGTCACGATCGACCCGGTCGCGCAGTGGCGGCAGATGTACGCCGAGGCATGGCGGCTGATGCGCGACAACTTCTGGCGCGCCGACATGAACGGCGTCGACTGGCAGGGCTCGTACGACCGGTACCTGCCGCTGCTCGACCGGCTCGGCTCGCACGACGACCTCGTCGACCTGCTGTGGGAGCTGCAGGGGGACCTCGGCTCCTCGCACGCGTACGTCGACCCGGTACCGCCGCGCGGCGACAGTGTTCGCCGGCAGGGCATGCTCGGCGCCCGGCTCGCCTGGACCGACGGCCGGTGGGTCGTCGAGGACATCGTGCCCGGCGAGTCCTCGGCCCGCGCGGCCCGCTCGCCGTTGCTCGGCCCGGGCGTGGGCGTCCGGCCCGGCGACGCGATCCTCGCCGTGGCCGGCCGCCCGGTGAGCCAGACCGTGCCGCCGGCGCAGCTGCTCGTGGGGACGGCGGGCAAGCCGACCGAGATCGTCGTCCGGCCGGCGGCGCGCGGGTCGCAGCCGCGGCGGGTCGTCGTCACGCCGCTGGCGGAGGAGTTCAGCCTGCGCTACCAGGCCTGGGTCAACGATCGCCGCCGGTACGTGCACGAGCGCACCGACGGCCGGGTCGGCTACCTGCACGTCCCGGACATGGTCTCCGGCGGCTGGGCCCAGCTGCATCGCGACCTGCGCACCGAGATCGGCCGCGAGGGCGTGATCGTCGACGTTCGCGGCAACCGGGGCGGGCACACGTCGCAGCTGGTGATCGAGAAGCTCGCCCGCACCGTCGTCGGCTGGGACGTCAGCCGCGGCTACCAGCCCTACACCTACCCGATGGACGCGCGGCGCGGCCCGATGGTGGCCGTGACCGACATGCATGCCGGGTCGGACGGCGACATCGTCACGGCCGCGATCCGCGAGCTCGGGCTGGGCCCGGTCGTCGGGACCCGCACCTGGGGCGGCGTGGTCGGGATCGACGGGCGCTACCAGCTCGTCGACGGCACCAGCGTCACGCAGCCGCGGTACGCGTTCTGGTTCGAGCGCTTCGGCTGGAGCGTGGAGAACTACGGTGTCGATCCGGACATCGAGGTCGAGGTGACGCCGCAGGACCGCGCCGCCGGCAACGACGTCCAGCTCGACCGCGCGCTCGCGCTGATCCTCGAGCAGCTTGCGCGGACCCCGGCCAAGCAGCCGCCGGCCCTCCCGAGCTGACCCGCGCACCGGCGGCGTACTTCGGTACCGGAACCGGCGGCGGATTCACGCGGTCGTCGCAACGCCTGTTGTTTTTGGCGGCGTTGAGAGTACCTCGTTGAGGACTTCGGCTGGT